>CAZUDK010000002.1:0-83579 GCA_964618905.1 uncultured Candidatus Saccharibacteria bacterium | reverse complement strand
TTCCTGACCCCTTCTGGCGAGCCAAATCCCTCCAAATGGTCTAAGCCGTTGTTTGTGACAACGATATGCGTCGGTTGCAAAACATCCAAAAGAGCCAGGTGCTCCCCTGGATGGTTGGCCCCTATTTCAAAGATCCCTATTTCCGCTCCGGGCTTCATGGCAAGGATAGAGATAGGAAGGCCGAAGTGATTGTTGAGATTCTCCTCGCTCGCGTGGACCTTATACTTTTTGCTCAGAACCTCTTTCACCAGCTCACGGCTGGTTGTCTTGCCGTTGGAACCGCCTATGGCAATCACCGGAATATCAAAACGCTTCCTGTAGTATCTTGCAACTGCATGAAGAGTTTTCAAAGCGTCGTCTACGGGAAAAATATTTTCACCGGAAATACTCTTATCATCCGTCACTGCGGCGATAGCCCCTTTCTCCAAAGCTTCGCGAACAAATCTATTTCCATCAAAGCTATCTCCTTTTAGGGGGAAATAAATCGAGCCAGAGACATCTTTCCTGGTATCGGTTGAGATTTTAAAGCTGTTTTTCTCCAGCTTATCAAGCAATCCATTGGGAATATCCATGGAACCACATTAAATGAAAAATGAAGTGGAATCAAACAGCCGATTGACTTGGTCCTGGTCTCCTGTAGGATAGCTCTTGGACAAAACATGGAGGCAATATGACCAGGCAAGCGACTGCATACCTGTTATTCAACAGGGAGATGGTGCTCGTGAGAAACACCAAACCGCTCTCGCCCCTTCACCCTTTATGGGAAACTTTCTCGACCACAGTCGAGGATAGAGCGGGTTTCCAAGAGACGATGAGACAGATGCTGATTGAGAAAATCGGCGTCTCCCCCAGAAACCTAACCCTTATCGGAATCGACGATGAAGGTAATGGGCTTCTATTGGGGTCGTTCTTGCCAGATGAATTTCCGCGGATAAAATTCTGCGGAACCGGTGTTCTGGGCTTAGGCGTATTCGGATTCGGCGAAATATCCGGACCCGGCTTTAGTCTCAGAACTTCGGTGCAGATCAGCTCCCACCTGAGCCCTCTCAGCAGGTACGCACGAGGACTCGGCGTCTCTCCCGAGGACTTTGACCTAAAGAGAGCTAGCGGCAAGAGGGCTATCGAAGTTCAAATTCTCTGAGATAACACGCGAAGGGTTCGGCATTGCCGAACCCTTTTCTTTATTCTGACAACAACGCCTCTCGGGTGTACTTATTAGCAGCAGACCACAACATCCAACTAGTTAAACCGACATCGTAAGTGGCCTGGATTTGGGCACGGACTTTGTCAGGGCCGTATGTTGCACCGAGATCAAAGTCCTGGAGCCAAGGGCGCATTTTGGACGGAGTGGACGTCGCCAAGCCGATTGAAGTCCGCCATGCAGCCTCTCTTTCGACTGCCTTCCCCATCGAGATTTTTATGACCTCGTAGGGATGTTCTGCAGGATTGGCAAAACCATTCCATGTCTTGGGATAATGCGAGGGGTAAACCATGGGAGCAATATAATCGAAATAAGGTAGAGCACGCTCAAGAATCTGGCCAATACCCATGTCGCTGTAAGCGCTCGTTGTCATACCGAAAAGATCTGCTGACAGCACAGCCCCGGTATTTTTCATATGGGAATGGAGATAGGAGAAAAATTCTTCAAGCTGGACTGGTTTGGTCGTTGACGCCGAGGTCCATTCAAATTTAATGTCTTGCATGTTTCCATCCGACGGATAGCGGACATAGTCATAATTGAGCTCGTCAAAGCCTATTTCATACGCACTCTTAGACAAGCTTATTATGTAATCCCAATACGGCTTGGCGCCGACATCGACAAAAGAAAGCCCCTTGCGATCTTTCCATACTTCCCCGTCACTCTGCTTTTTGACCGCAAGTTCAGGAAAAATTTTCGTGTAAGAAACATCTTGGAATACGGAAATTCTGCCTATGACGTATATTCCGCTCTCATGAAGCTCTCCGATAAACTCCTTCATGTCAGGCACCAAGCAGCCTCGCGCGTCATCTGACTGAGGAAAGTTGCCGGGAAAAGACACCTTGCCCGTGAAATCTTTGATATCAATAACCACTGAATTAAGCTCTGTTGAATTTATCAAATCCTTCAAAGACTTCCTCCATCCCGCATCGCTCGCGACGCACGCCGTCATATATATGGCCTTGAGCTCTTTTGGAGTTTCAATATGAATGACTTTGAAAGTCTCCTCTTCAGGCAAAGCTTCCACCACAGTGGTCGCTGACGACTCGTAATTCATTTCCCCAAGTTCCGGGAGATACAGGACTGCAAACAAAACAGCCGCGCCAGCCGCGGCAATAAAAGTTAGTCCTCCTAAAATCTTTCCCATTCTTACTCTCGATTATCGTATTCCAGGCTGATATTTTCCGCTTCTTCACCTTCAGACACCTCGCTACCCTCTTCATTGATATCTTCTCCAAATGAATTCAAAGATTCCATTTGGCGCTTGTGGGCTTGACGCTTCTGCGCCTTGGCCTTGAGCGAGAGGCGCTTGTCCACTATGGACCAAACGGAAATGAAAATAATGGCAAGCCCCAAAAGGATTTGCATTACCTCTTCTTGGTTCGGAGGCAAGCCGATGAACGAGGTCGGCAAGAGGGCGACGAGGGCGGCAAGAAAAATTATTGTTTTATTCTTGGACATTTGAAATATTATGGCAAAAAACCCTGAGAAAGGCCAATTTCTACATGCAGGCAATGACTGAAGCCGAGGGTATAGTCTCTATTTCTTCCGCCCGGCCAGCACTATCGACACACCAGTGGTTATCATTGCCCTTGAACCTGACAGAGACCATCCACCTCTGCCCGTCGCCGCTCACTCGGCAGAGCTTTCCCGTGTTTTGGCCAGTGCTGTATGCGATATTTCCATTCTGACCCCAGGCATCAGCAATGGCAGCGGCGATCTGATCCGCGGCGCTTTTGGCTGCCCCGGTTGCTCCAGAGTCTGCAAACATGGCTGTTGAGGTTAGGCAGTTTCCAGAGTAGTCTCCTCCTGTCACTCTGCGATAGCTGTTGAAATGTGAATAGTAAAGTTCAGCAAGAGAGCGGACACTATTTAGATCCTGTTTTATTCGCGCGTCTTTCGCCTTGTCTCTCCCTTGGTTGAGAGCGCCCAGGACTATGGCGGACAAAAGGCCGATAATAGCGATCACCATCAGGAGCTCTATCAAGGTAAATCCTTTCTCTTTATGCCTTTTGCTACTCATAAATAGTCTTCTTATAAAACATGATAACAAAAAACTGGAGGTTTGTTTCCAGGCCCCTTTTCTGATATTCTAGTCTCCACAAGCGCGCATAGCTCAGTTGGTAGAGCATTCGACTGATACTCGAAAGGTCCTAGGTTCGACTCCTAGTGCGCGCACCAGTTCGCTCCCATACTGGAGCCTTGCATTTAGAAACAAAAGGTTAATTTAAAGTAGAATTATATCCATGCCTCCAGAGGTAATCAAAAAACCACCCATATGGGTGGTTTTTTGATGTATCGTCCTCTATTTTGTTCCGTTACTTGCGTGTCTTCCCACGCTGCCATGCAGTTATGAGTCCTCTGCCAAACTCCGCCGAAGCGGATTGACTCCTGACCCTCGTTATTCACGAGAGATTTTCAAATTGAATTACTCCACGACCAGCTTCCGCTAGCCGTGCCTTGTTACGACTTACTCCCTGTCAATGAGCTTACCGTAGGCCCACATACGTGAGACTTCGGGTACTCCCATCTCCCTTGAGTTGACGGGCGGTGAGTACAAGACTTGAGAACGTATTCACCGCGGTATAGCTGACCCGCGATTACTAGCAATTCCAACTTCATGGGGTCGAGTTTCAGCCCCCAATCCGAACTGGCGCCGCTTTTATAAGGATTAGCTCAGGGTTACCCCGTCGCGACCCGTTGTAACGGCGATTGTATTATGCGTGTAGCCCAAGGTATCAAGGGTCATGCTGACCTGGCGTCATCCTCGCCTTCCTCCCCGTGTGATACAAACAAGCTTCTAGCTGATAGGGACTAGCTGCTAGCTTCAATGCATTTTGAATTCAGGATTCAAAAGCTAAAAGCTAACACCTAGAACCTAGAAGCTGTGCGCTTGCGCACATCACACGGGGCAGTCTCGCCAGACACTTGTAACTGGCAACGAGGGTTGCGTTCGTTACCCCACTTAAGGGAACAATTCAAATCACGAACTGACGACGGCCATGCAACACCTGTCTATGAGTCCTTGCGGACTACGAACGTTTCTGCTCGTATTCCCATAGATTTCTAACCTTGGTAAGGTTTTTCGTTTATCATCGAATTAAACCGCATAATCCACTGCTTGTGCAAGTCCCCGTCTATTCCTTTGAGTTTTAGCCTTGCGGCCGTACTACCCAGGCGCTTGACTTAACGCGTTAGCTTCGCCTCGGAGAGGGTCGATACTCCCCAAAGCTAGTCAAGATCGTTTAGGGCGTGGACTACCGGGGTATCTAATCCCGTTCGCTACCCACGCTTTCGTGTTTCAGCGTCAGGAATGCGCCAGTCAGTTGCCTTCGCTTTTGGTGTTCCCCATGATATCAACGGATATCACCCCTACTCCATGAGTTCCACTGACCCCTCGCATCCTCTAGCAGTGCCGTTTCCTCTGCAGGTCTCAGGTTGAGCCTGAGGCTTTGACAGAAGACTAACACCGCCGCCTACACACCCTTTACGCCCAATGATTCCGGATAACGCTTGGGGCACTCGTATTACCGCTGCTGCTGGCACGAGTTTAGCAACCCCTTATTCCTCGGGTACTATCAATAACTTTCTCCCCGATAAAAGATGTTTACGTCCCTAAGGACTTCATCCATCACGCGGCGTCGCTCCGTCAGACTTTCGTCCATTGCGGAAGATTCTCGACTGCGGCCACCCGTAGGTGTATGGGCCGTGTCTCAGTCCCATCGGTGGGGGCCAGGCTCTCACCTCCCCTAAGCGTCATTGCCTTGGTAGGCCATTACCCTACCAACAAGCTGATACTCCGCAGGCCCTTTCCCAAGCGAATAAATCCTTTAATCCGAAGATACTATCGAGTATTAGCGAACCTTTCGGCTCGTTATTCCCGACTTGGGAGTAGGTTCCTACGTGTTACTACCTCGTCTGCCACTAACACCAACGGACTTTCCGAAGAAAATCAGTGTTGATGTCCGTTCGACTTGCATGCCTTATCCACGCCGCCAGCGTTCATCCTGAGCTAGGATCAAACTCTAAAATTTGATTTTGAATGGAACAAAACAGAAAACGATAATTGTTTCCAAGTGTGTCCCAGAGTTATGAACCTTCTCATGTATCCGCCCCCCTTGTTGCTATTAGAGGACGGTACTGGTTTCATTTTTTAAGAATGTTTTGAGAACTTGCTTAGCCCTGCAAGCTAAAGCTTACAGGGCTGTTCTCATATAACAAGATTTCAAAGAACCCAGCCTCGCATCGACAAGCTTCCGCGAGTCGAGGCGGGCCGCCTCAACTGCGGGTTTTTTCCATAGTTAAGACGTGGGGATAAGTATACTTATATGAATACATCAGTCAAGCCCAAGAATAAGCAGTTTTTAACCTTTATCCTACAAACCTTGAATTTATTAAAATAATGAGGTAAAACATAGGAAGATGCGGGTGTAAGAGGCGAAAGGTTGGAATGGATATTGGGTGCTGCCACGAACCGCACCAATCCTTGCGATATCTTTTACCAGTCCTGCCACCTCCAAGGTTGCAAATGAAGACTTTCATCGAGTCCTCTCCATTTGCATAAGGTCATGGTGCTCTGACTGAGTACCCTCTTACATCCCGCTCTTTCAAGCCATGGGAAAGCTAGCTAATTCAGGGGTAGCGAATCCGGAATAAATACCCGGGCCAAATTCGCTGCCTAGTCGCTAAGTTACGGGAGCGCCGAAGATGTCGATAACTACTCGACCCTCACCTTAAATGGTGACGCAGGCACAGATACAATGCCCCGTACTTGAAGCTTCCAGCTTCACTAGCAACACCTGATAAGGCACCGTAGTACTGCCTCAGCAGCTTCTCCCATGGCTGCTCTTCCCGTCCTTAGCTTCTGCTGGGGGCGGTTTTTTTATTTACTCTGCAATTTATAGAAAGTTACCAGAAGAGGCGAAGCGAGGAAGATAGATGAGTAAGTTCCCACTATGACACCTATAAGAAGAAGCAGAGCAAAATCCTTGGTAGCTGGACTGCCAACAAGATACAGAGCCAAAAGAGTAATGAAGATGGTCAGCGAAGTGTTGATAGATCTGCCAAGAGTTTGGCGAAGAGATTTACCTACTGTTGTCTCGAATGGTTCATTTCCTTTCGTACCTTGGTTTTCTCTCAAGCGCTCTCTTACGCGATCAAAAACTACTATAGTGTCATGTACCGAGTATCCTAAGATGGCCAAGATGCCGGTAATAAACAGAAGGTCTATCTCCATTCCATACAAATATCCTAGGAAAACGAAGATCCCTGTAGGAAGAATAACGTCATGTGATAGGGCCAGAATGGTAGCCAAGCCATACTTCCAGCTTGATACTGGTTTAGAGACTTTGCGGAAGGCAAAGGTAATGAAAAGCACGATCATAAGAATAACCACACCTACGGCTATGACAGCCTTCCTTGCAAGCTCCGCACCAGCAGTTGGACCTATGGTTGTCTGCCTTACAACCGTGCTGGCAAAGCCTGACGGCGAGAGAGAATCTTGAAGTGCCTGCTTTTCATTGTCTGTGAGTTCTCGTGTTCTCACTATATATCCTCTATCTCCCGTAGGTCTGACAGAAAATCCCTCAAGACCGTTTTCTTCAACCCATGATTCTACATTTTGTTTTTGAGGAATAGCATTTTGATACCTGACTTCGGTAAGAGTTCCTCCCAAAAAGTCCACGGACAAATTGAACCCATAAGCGATCATGCCATAAAAAGACAAACCGATAAGCACGATCGAAATGGCATACCAAATTTTTCTGTATCGTATTACAAACATTATTTTAGACTTAAACCATTACTGAATAAAAATCTCTTGAACTTGCTTTCCTTGCGGGGAGCGATTGCAAAGAGGAAAGTCCTCGAAATGCTGATGGCTGTAAGCATCGACACAAGCACTCCGAGCCCTAAGGTCAAAGCAAAACCTTTCACTGCTGAGGTGCCGAGCCAGAACAAAATAATAGCTGTAATGATAGAAGAGATGTTTGAGTCTCTGATAGAAAGCCAAGCGCGATGAAAACCTTCGTGCAAAGAATCGTGTATGTTCTTGCCGCGGGCAAGCTCTTCCTTAGTACGCTCAAAGATAAGAATATTCGCATCCACTGCCATACCCACGGAAAGTATGAACCCTGCAATGCCCGCGGCTGTCAGAGTAATAGGAATAAACTTGAATATGATAAGCGAGATCACCACATAGCAAACCAAAGCTAAGCTTGCCAGAAGTCCGGGCAGCCTGTACCAAAGAATCATGAAGGCAACCAAGATAATGAATCCAAGGACACCAGCATGAACACCTGAGTTTAAAGCAGCTTCCCCTAAAGTAGCACCCACGGTCTGAGAAGAAGCAAGTTGTATAGGAACAGGCAGAGCACCGTAATTTAGATTGCGTGCAAGAGCCTTGGCTTCATCCGGAGAAAAAGTTCCAGTGATCTGAGCTTTGCCGTCCGTGATTTCATCTCGTATTACAGGAGCGCTGATGACTTGGCCGTCGAGAACTATGGCGAGCACTTCGCCTTTATGCTCTCTGGTTATCTTGGCAAACAAGTCTGATCCTTCTTTATTAAATTCAAGAGAAACGATAGCTTCTTGAGTATTTGGTTCAAAACCCACCTGAGCCCCAGATAGATATCCGCCAGTAAGTCCTGTTGGCAAAAGAATTTCACTAAGAGGTGTATTAGGATTAGCTTCAGCTATATCGGCGGCATCAGGCTTCATAAGCATGAACTCAAGCACTGGAGTCTGACCTATAAGACTTTTTGCTCTTTCGATATCAGTTACACCCGGCAAGCCCACTATCAGCCTGTCATTTCTGTTTCCGGAGATAATGCCTGCTTCTTCTGTTTGAACTAAAGGCTCGGATACGCCGAAAATATTGACCCTTCTCTCAATAACTTCCTTGAGAGTTTTCATAGATCCTTCTGGATCTTCCACTCCCGAAGTATCCGCCCTGTAGACAAGTTCCGTGCCTCCAACAAGATCCAAGCCGAACTGGAAAGGTTTTGAAGCATTAGGCCTCAAAAGGAAATACCCCGCAAGGGAGACAGCAGCAATGATAACGAGGGAGAGCCAGATATGTTTAGATTTCATTTATACAGCACATTATACTAACCAAAATCTCTATAGCAAGGATCTTCTACTACCTACCCTCTCTGGAGAGCATAGTCTTAATGGTCCGCAAAGCTATCTTAATATCGAGAAACAATGAGCGGTTTTGGATATAGTAAAGGTCATATGAGAGCTTTCTCTTGGTTTCCAACACCTCTGGCCGGTGGTGAGGATGGCCGTCGTGATAGATCTGAGCCCAGCCTGAAATACCCGGCTTTATGAGGTGACGAATATTGTAGTAAGGCACTTCCTCTTCATACTGCCTAACGAGCGTCGGCAACTCGGGCCTAGGGCCGACAAGCGAGAGCTGACCCATGATGACATTAAGGAACTGAGGGAATTCATCAATGCGAGACTTCCTAAGAAAAGAACCTATGCGAGTAACTTTATTTAGCTTAGCCGTTTCCTCTGCATACAAGCCGTTGTCATTAGTGCTCATGGTGCGAAACTTGAATATTTTTATCGGCTTATTATTTTTACCTATTCTCTCCTGAACTATGAATATCGGCCCCCCGTCATCTAACTTGATGGAAATGGCGGCAAAAATATCAAACGGCAGTGAAAGTAAGAGCAGTAAACTGGCAGCCACAATATCCATAAAACGCTTGAGAGTGTCATAAACACCTCTTGGCTGAGTAGAGATATTTTCAAGAAACCAATTATATTTGAGCAGAGAAAGCGGCACCCTGTCGAAAATATTTTCATAAACTTTGTACATATCAAGAAAGTCGATATTCGAGAATATCAGATTGTACAAATGCGGCAGTATCGGTTCGACTTTCTCATCTGAAAGATTGATGACCACTAAAGAGACATCTTCTGCGTAAATCCGAGAAACAACTTCCCTCCAAAGCACTTCGGCATCATCTCTGCCAAGATCTACAGAAGTGATGAAATTCAAATTGTATATAGGGTTGCTGTTAACTTCCTCCATTATTTCTTTCACTTCTTCTCCATTGCCGATGAGAACTGCATTGCTGACCTTACCTCGGCCTATAAGAAAGTACCCGTACTGCCGCCAAAGAAGCATGACAACAAACGAGATGGCTAGATATATAAAGAGAATAGTCTTGGGAGTAATTTTGAAGAATGGTATGAAATAGAAAAACGCTACCGCCAAAGTGGAATTGACCAGCTGAGTATTAGCCAGAGTAGTCGGAAGCTGATTCTTAAGTATGATGGTGTGCTTCTCGTACAAACCGGCTATATAAAAAACCACTATCCAAACTATAAAAAGTAAGCTGAAAGGCACCAAGTGAGTCAAGAAAAACTCTCTTGATGGAATCTCCAGCTCTCTTATCAAAAGGGAGAGCCACAAAGAGGTCGCCAAGAAAAACAAATCACCCAAAACCAGTATAAAAGGCTCTCTTTTGCCTGACATTTTCATCCCAGTTAGAAGTTATAAGTATCAATCTTCATATAATAAGACAATGCCCGCTGAACTTCTAACGGGACACGTGCGCGTGCATTATACAATAAAAAGCATATAATGACCATACAAATGAAGATTCTATACGGTATTACTAAATCCAACTTTGGCGGCGCTCAGCAATACGTCCTTGAAATGGCACTGGAAGCTCATAAGAGAGGAAACGATGTAGCAGTGATCTGCGGCAAGGGCAAAACTCTTATAGAAAAATTAGAGAAAAACGGCATAAAGGTTTTCCCTCTTGAGTCTCTCGACAGGAACATGTCTGTCCTTGATGACTTAAGATCGCTGCTCGCAATGCTCGAGGTCATCGGCAATTTCAAACCGGATATTTTCCATATAAATAGTTCGAAGATGGGCGGACTTGGTGCCACTGCCGGAAGAATAATGAAAGTCAACAAAATAATCTTCACCGCACATGGCTGGCCCTTTAATGAACCTAGACCCGTCTTGCAAAAAACAATTATAAAATTCTTCTTATGGCTTACTGTTCTTCTTTCTCATAAAACCATCTGCGTCTCACAAAAAACAAAAGATGACATATCAAATCTTCCTTTCATAAAAAACAAACTTGTCGTCATACATAACGGCATAAACAAATTTAAGTTAATGCCGAAGGCGCAGGCCCGAGAGAGATTTGCTATGGGTATTCCAGATGATGTCTTGATAGTTGGCGCTATATCCGAACTCCATAAAATAAAAGGTCTTGATGTGTTGCTCTCAGCTTGGCATAAATTCTCAAAGCGCTACAATTCGCGGCTTGTTATCATCGGCGAAGGAGAAGAGAGAGAAGACCTGGAGGCACAGGCTGAGGCGCTTGGCATTAAAGACTCTGTGATGTTCAAAGGTTATATGGAAAATGCTCGTGTCCTACTTTCTGGATTCGATATATTCACCATGCCTTCAATTTCAGAAGCTCTGCCTTACGCCTTACTTGAAGCAGGCTTTGCCGGCCTGCCTGTAATTGCCACTGAAGTGGGAGGCATACCGGAAATAGTCGAGAGCGGCGAGAGTGGCATACTGATACCACCTGAAGATCCTGAATCCCTATTTTCATCCTTGATTCTTCTTGGAGAAAGCGCTGAACTTAGAAAGCGCCTTGGCAAAGAACTCAAAACTTATACTCAAAATAATTTCTCCAAGAAAAAAATGTTTGAAGAAACTTTCAAGCTCTACTCATAGGATCGCAGTCTCAAGGAGTGCCTACTCATACTGGAGAATACACCCAGCGTAAACCATTCTGTAAGAAGATGAGACCCTCCATAACTCATGAATGGAAAAGTGATGCCGGTTACCGGCAAGAGTCCGACATTCATGCCTGCATGGATGATTATATGCACGGTAAATAGCACGCATAATCCAAGCCCAAAGAGTGTCTCGAAATTAGTAGCCGCTCTTTCAGAATTACTTATTATCCTAAACAAGAGCAATATACACAGTGACAGCAAAAACACCGTCCCTACAAGCCCCCACTCTTCGGCAAAAGCAGCGAATATGAAATCTGTTTCGTATTCAGGCAAGAAGCGCAGCTTCGACTGACTTCCCTGGCCGACTCCCTTGCCGAGAACCTGCCCCGAACCTACAGCTATAGTGGACTGATAAGCGTTATACCCCGTGCCGTGTATATCAGCCAGAGGATGCAAGAAAGTTATGATGCGGGCCTTTTGATAAGGAACAAAGACAAACATCCAGAGCACCATGGAAGCGGCCACGGCTAGAGCTGCCACCATGGCCAGATGTTTTTTTGATATGCCAGAGACTAGAACCATACCGAACCACAAAGACAAGATGACTACCGCACCGCCGAAATCCGGCTGCAAAAACACTAGAAAAAATATTATCAATGTATAAAATCCTGAAACCAAAATATGCCTTATATTTCTTATTTCTATATGCCTTCGTGAAAAATACTTTGCCAGAATAAGGACTATGACTATCTTGGCAGGGTCGGACGGCTGGAAAGCTAGCGAACCGAACTGAAACCAGCTTTGGGAGCCTCTTACCGCTTGTCCGGCTATAAAAAGGGCTGCAAGCACTCCTGACATCGCCAAGAATATATATACAACCACTTTAGTCCTGCGCAAAAATCTCCAATCAATAGAAACTGCTATAAAGAAAGCTACCAAAGAAGCAAGTATCCACATACTCTGCCTGACAAAGAAATAATTCTCGACAGAGAAAGAGTTCATGGTTATAAGACCGGCAAGAGACAGAAGCAGAGCCGGAATAAACATTAACCAGTCAATTCGCACTTTGTCTGCGAATCTTTTTATAAAACTTTTGTTCATCCTGTACGAAATTTAGGTTTTATAAAAATGCCGTAAGGAATATAACGTCTATTTCGTACGGGATTCATATTCAGCGTATAAAACTTGTATCAGGCAAGAGGCGAGAAAGAATCTCTACTTTAGAAGCCTCTGTACTAAACGGAAGCGGCCAAGAAAATACTATCGGAGCAGTTTGATCCGGCAGAAGCTCATCTACGAAAGTCTTGGAAGCCGCTATGATATTGCTGTCCGCATCATAGACCAGAGCTACTGCTTCTATGTTATTTTGCTTGCTTAAAGAATCATTTACCAATAAAGCATCTACTCGCGGACTTGTATCTTCTCCTGAAAGAACAACATCTCTGACTGACGGCTTTTGTTCTGACTCTTCTGTCTTCTCCCAAATAAGAGTCTCTGCACGCCATTGCACTGAAACTCTCTGCGGCTCTGCATTATCTATATTAAAAGGTCCCTCAAAAACAACAAACTGACCATTCTTTGGGATGAAGGTTTCTGATTCAATAGTTTTTATAGGTTCAGGTTGCGAGCCGTAAATATTCACCACATACCTAGCTCGCTTAACTTCCGCTGAAATGTTGGGATTTTTAAACAAAGCCACCACTTCATAAACATCAGGCACTACTTCGATTATTTTAGGATCTCCTTGAGATAGCAGAGGCAAAGACTCAGCTGGACATATAAGAGCACATGAGCCGCCGCAGTCGATACCCGTCTCATCGCCATTCATTTTCAAGTCTGTGCAAGTTGGGGCTTTATACAAGAATAAGAATGCCGGCAAGCCGATAATAACAGCCAAGAAAATCAGAACTGTTAAAAATATAAAAATCTTACGACGAGATGACCATTGATTCATCAAATAGATTCTAACATGTCGTAGAATTTTATGCGTGACCGGGTGTGGCCCATGCAAAAAACCTGAAAGCGATCATTCAAACACTATGTTCTGGCGCCTAGCTACTTTCGCCTTGCGACTATCATCGCCTCAACAGAGCTTAACTTCCGTGTTCGGAATGAGAACGGGTGTGACCTCTGCGACGAAGCACCAGAACATAAAGTTCAAACTACTTTCAGGTTTTACTAGAATTACACTACCAAACATTTTTTCAAATGTCTCGGGAGGTTAATTCCATTTAGCAGGACAAGTGGCTTCCAAGTTTCCTAATAGAAATCGAGTAATTAGTACGCCTCGGCTCAACACATTACTATGCTTACACCTAGCGCCTATCAACCTAGTCATCTCCTAGGGCTCTCAACGATTCCTAATCTTAGGGTTGGCTTCATTCTTAGATGCTTTCAGAATTTATCCATGCCCGACTTAGCTACCCAGCGGTCCCCTTGGCAGAAGAGCTGGCAGACCAGCGGTCAGTTCACTCCGGTCCTCTCGTACTAGGAGCAAATCCCCTCAAGAATCGAACGCCTGCAGTAGATAGGAGACCAACCTGTCTCACGCTTGTTTTCACTTATTACTAAGTGCAATGGACTGTATCTTCTTCCCTTATGGGAAGGCTGACTGTCTAGTCTCTACGGGCATCTTTCGATTTCCCTCGGTATTGCCCTGTCTTAAGACGTCGGGTTCTACCGATATAAGTCAGCGTAGTCATCGCAGATTACTCTACGAGACCGCCGTGTTAAGGTTGGTTTACCTTTGTATATCTTTTAATAAACGAAAATTTTAACAGTTCAATGTGATTCAGACTGTTCAAAGAGCGAATTCTCGTACTCTGAACGGTCTGAACCCAGCTCGCGTAACTTTTTAATTGGCGAACAGCCAAACCCTTGGAAGCTTCTCCACCTCCAGGATAAGTTGAGCCGACATCGAGGTGCCGAACTGCGCCGTCGCTATGGACGCTTAGGCGCAACCAGCCTGTTATCCCCAGGGTAGCTTTTATCCGATAATCTCCGGCCGCTTCTAACACGGACCGTCGGTTCACTATGCTCTGCTTTCGCACCTGCTCGGCATGTACGCCTCACAGTTAAGCTGGCTTGTGCCATTACACTATCGGCACGGTTTCCATTCGCGCCTAGCCAACCTTTAGACTCCTCCGTTACCTTTTAGGAGGATAGCGCCCCACTAAAACTGCCCACCAGATACTGTCTCTCGCCGTTTTTTCCGTCGAGGTTAGAAAGTACAATCGTCAAGAGTGGTATTTCACTGGCGACTCCACCCCGGCCGAAACCGAGGCTTCAAAGTCTCCCACCTATGCTACGCATGAAGACCGTACTCCCAATATCAAGTTGCAGTAAAGCTCCTGGGGTCTTTTCGTCTAACTGCAGGTAACCGGCATCTTCACCGGTATTGTATTTTCACCGAGCAGGTCCCCGAGACAGTTCTCCAGTCATTACACCATTCGTGCGCGTCTGAACTTACCAGACAAGGAATTTCGCTACCTTAGGACCGTTATAGTTACGGCCGACATTCACCAGGGCTTACGCAGTCCAGCCTTTGTCTTGCGACTAAGACCCTCCGCGTTTAACCTTCTGGCATTGGTCAGGTGTCACCCCCTATACATCCTCTTGCGAGTTCGCAGGGAGCTGTGTTTTTGGTAAACAGTTGCCAGAGATACTTTAGCTGCGGCCTCTATTGCTAGAGGCAAGCCTTATTCCGAAGTTACGGCTGCTTTTTTGCCGAGTTCCTTGGGGACTTCTCACTCGTTCGCCTAGGTCTTCTCGACCAGAACACCTGTGTCGGTTTGCGGTACGGTCCGATACGCAATAAGTTTAGAGAATTTTCTTGGAAGGCGGCTTTGCACCGTTTACCCGGCCGAAGCCGGATATCCCCTCTCACCTTGGAGTGATATTCCGCGGATTTACCTACGAAATCTCCTTAGTGCAAGGACGTCAAATCCGATTATGCGCGGTGCATACTCGCCTCCGTCCTCCCATCACTTACGCATCGGGTCATGGAGTATTAACCATGTGTCCATCGGGTGCGGTTCTCACCATTCCCTTAGGCCCGACTAACCCCTTTCTGATTAACATTGAAAGGGAAACCTCGTTCTTTCGGCGTGCGGGTGTCTCACCCGCATTGTGGTTACTTGTGCCAACATTCTTACTTCGCAACGCTCCAGTGTGGGTTACCCCTTCACCTTCAGCGCAGATGCGAATACTCTCCTACCGCTCGCCCCCGCCGAAGCGGAAACGAACCCTCAGTTTCGGTACCATGCTTAGCCCCATGAATCTGCGGTGCAAAATCTCTTACTGAGTGAGCTGTTACGCTTTCTTTAAAGGATGGCTGCTTCTAAGCCAACCTCCTCAGTGTCTGAGAAATTTCACCTCCTTAAGTGCACTTAGCATGGATTTAGGGACCTTAAATAGAGATCTAGGCTGTTTCCTTTTTGACCGCCGGAGCTTAGCCCCCGGAGTCTGACTGCCAAATTATTAACCCTCGGTATTCGGAGTTTGATAGGTTTGGCGAGATTGCTCCCTGTCCAAACCTTCCAGTGCTCTACCCCCGAGGGGAACACTTGACGCTAGCCCAAAAGCTATTTCGGAGAGAACCAGCTATTACCAGGCTCGATTAGCTTTTCACTTCTTACCACAAGTCATCCCAACGTGTCGCACGGCGAACGGGTTCGGGCCTCCCGCAACCTTTCGGTTGCGTTCACCCTGCTCATGGTAAGCTCGCTCTGGCTTCGGGTCTAATGCATAATACTAACGCGCTATTAACACTCGGTTTCCCTGCGGCTCCATCCTTTGTCGGGACTTAGCCATATGCAACATGCATTAACTCGTTGGCTCATTCTTCAATAGGCACGCCGTAGAGGTAATAAATTACCTCGCCGACTCCTTGTAGACATACGGTTTCAGGTCTATTTCACCGCCCTCTCGGGCTACTTTTCACCTTTCCCTCACGGTACTAGTTCACTATCGATCTAGAAGCATATTTAGCCTTACCAGTTAGTTCTGGCAGATTCCCCCGAGCTATTCATGTCTCGAAGTACTCAAGAACGGTAACAAAAGAGATGTTTGATTTTCGGTTACAGGACTATTACCTCCTTGGGTCAAGCTTTCCAGCTTGTTCACCTAACCAAACACTTTGTAACTCTTCATCCGACCGAAATCGGATCGCTACCGCCTTACAACCCCCTGCTTCATTCCCACCGCACTATCCGCCTCGTCTCGAGTCGAGACTGGGCTATAAGTGCAGTAAGAATGAGGCAGAGTTTGGGCTTCTTCGTTTTCGCTCGCCGCTACTAACGAAATAACAATTGTTTTCTTTTCCTCCAGTTACTGAAATGTTTTACTTCACTGGGTGCGCTCTCTGTGTAATTCACAGAGTATCCCTAAACAGGGATGGGTTCCCCCATATCGGAAACCTCCGGATCAAAGGTTGCTAGGCACCTCCCCGAAGAATATCGCCGCCAGGCCGCGTCCTTCATCGCTGTCTTCTAGTCAAGGCATCCACCGTACGCCCTTAAGTTTCCTATTAGGAAACTTAAAAACCACAGGCATTAGCGAGGACATTGTGAAAGTGTTTACATTTTCATGATGTCCGAGCGCCATACCTGTCTGCGGTTGTTTTATTTAAAAACAAGCCGCAGACATATTTGTTTGTCCTGCTAAATGGAATCAACCTGTCTAGACTCGACCCGCTTCGACTCTTTGACGAATCGAGGCGAAAGTCTATTCGAGGCTGACCGCTTAGCAACCTCGGCCTGCTCGCCGAGGATTTTTACCCGGATACTGAATTTTGACATTGCGGCGAAGCCGCTGCACATAGTGCGATGTCAAAATCTAGTACCGGGTTTACCTGCCCACTTCCACAGGTCAAAGACCCCTAAAACATTCGCATATGCGAATGTTCGGGCGGCCAAGTTTGTATTTATAAATACAAACTTGGCTTAGCCCTGATCATCCCGCGTAGTGGAATTAAATTATCAAGGTTCTCTACCCTCCAAAATTTTCAAAAACTCTGGAAAGTGAACCTAAGAAATGAAAAGACTCCGCTCGAAGCGGAGTCTTTTTAGACAATAGATAACTCTTGGTTATCTAAACCGCTTCTTCGAAAATCGTTGTCTTTTAAACATTTCTAGGTACTGGACATTCTATACTTAGCCTATTTAGATGTCAAATTAAATTTAAGCTTAAATTAGCAAAGGAAGAGCCGCGCCAAAGCGCGGCTCTGCTGTTATATGTATAGATGGGCGAGCTCGGAGAACAGGTCTTCAAGAGACCTATTGCCATCCACCAAATCCTGAAGCATTTCGTATCTCTTTGCTTCAACGGCCAGCCGGCGGTTTATAGGCTCAGTCTCAGGAAGAGGTTGTATATACATGTCCACTATAGCCATAGCCACCTCTTCCGTCCTGCTATCAAATATTCTCATGTAAACCTCCGGGAAAGAGCAAAACGCCTCTGTCCTTTTCGAGCAATCTGGCGCTCTTGAAAGGTATAAACGGACGAGCTCTAACTTTCTTTCAGATCAATACAAACTGAGCTTTTACCCGAAGGATCTCGTTGAGGTAATTATTTTTCTTTTAAATCTAAGCAAACTGAATTTATGCAGTAGCGCTTACCCGTGCTAGTTGGACCGTCATCAAAGAGATGCCCCAGGTGAGCTCCGCAATTTTTGCATACAACTTCAGTGCGATGCATGCCGTGAGAATCATCGCTTCTCAATTCTATATTTTCAAGATTTGCCGGATTATCGAATGATGGCCAGCCAGTACCGGAGTCGAACTTTGCATCACTGGAAAAAAGTTCTGCGCCGCAGTTTTTGCATACGTACATTCCTTCATCTTTGGTATGCAAATATTCTCCGGTAAAAGGCGCCTCTGTCGAGCCTCCCGACATTATCTCTTTTTCTTCTTTTGTAAGATTTTTATTTATTTCTTTCATTTGATTTTGATATTAATTCGGAAAATTGTTTTTGAACCTTCTCGAGTTTGGGATTAATTATCAGCTGGCAATAGGGAGCTTCAGGATGATCGGCAAAGTAGTCGTGATGATAATTTTCTGCTTCATAAAATTTATCCAAAGGCTCAAGTTCCGTAACAGCAGGTGCACCCTCGGAATTAGATGAATTGATTTGTTGAATGAATTTTTCTGCTTCTTCTTTCTGTTCCGGCGTAGTGTAGAAGATGACCGAACGATATTGCGGACCAATATCATTACCCTGCCTGTTCACCGTCGTCGGATCATGTGAAGCAAAAAAGATAGTCAGTAGATCCTTGTAGCTGATTTGCTCCGGATCATACTCTACATATGTAACCTCGGCATGACCAGTTTTGCCACTCGACACTTTCTCGTATGTTGCGTCTTCGGCCGAGCCGCCGGCATAGCCCGGCAAAACTTTTTTCACACCCTTGAGCATTTTAAATACTGCTTCCGTGCACCAGAAGCATCCTCCGCCAAATACTGCTTTTTCTATTTTTTCCATTGAACTTATTTTCTCAAAAAGAATTTTTTAATTATACCAAGCAGGCTTTCATCAGTCGGCCGGCTCTCGGCGCCGAGAGCCGGCCCCTCTACAGACCCAGATTTTTCCACAGTTTCAATTTCCTCTGTCTCTGCTTCCACTATAACGTCAGAAATCTTAGAAACTTTCTTTTCTGCAATCTTCTTTCTAAGATCTGCTATCTTTTGCCGGAGGGATGACATTTGCCTGCGCCTATATTCATCATACTCTGATTTGACTTCGATTATATCTTCCGGATCTTCCAGCATTATAAAACCTACATTGCCGGCGCTAGCCGGATGCAGACTTGTTACTTCAGAAGAGAAGTAAATCTCCGCCTCAGGCTTTAATATGGTGTCCTTAGGAATAATAAAAATATCTTCACCTGATATCAGAGCCCTGCCGAACAGATTAACTTCCTTGTCAGATAAATTCTTAATCTCTATCCTATCTGCCGAAGCACTTGAGATTATAATTTTCGGCTCTGTTACTTGCACATCAATGCGAGTTGATTTTTCTCTGCCGGATACAGACACGTCAAGCACCACCACATACTGCCCGGGATATTTATATGTATGAGTAACCTCTTTGCCAGTTGCAGTTGAACCATCTCCGAAATTCCAATAGAAGTCAGACTTGCGGCCATCTCCTGCTCCGGACTCTACCTTAAACTCCATAGGGCTGCCGGTCGAACCTATCCTATCCCGTCCTATGCTTAAATCATTAAAAGAATAAAAATCCGGATCTTCTTCTTGCGAATCTGAATGCTCTGCTTTTGAAATTTCTGAATCTTCTATTTCTTTCGCAGCAGCCGAAGAGTCAGAGGAACCAACGGTTATGAAGTCTTTGATTTTTAAATAGGTGGCTTCGCCGATTCCGCTGACATTCATGATTTCAATCTTGGAATCAAACGGTCCCACAGTCTCTCGATAATCTACTATCCTATCTGCGTATGAAGGGCCGATGCCTTCGAGAGTTTCAAGTTCAGCTGGTGGGGCAGTATTTATATTTATAAGTGCCGAGTATGCAGGCCTTGCCAGAGCAAGAGAGAAGAGAGCAAGTAAGAGACTTTTTCTACAGATACGAACGAGCATAAACAACTATCCTTATACCCAGCGACAGCAGCAATAAAAAGGCAAAAAAGAATTTAAAAAAGTCTTTGTCGAAGTAACGCATGTTTAGATTATATGGCAGAAAGCACTACTGCCGCATTCTGATTGTCCACGGGTAATTCGATAGGGCTGAAAGCTATCCGACTGTTGAAAAATAGTATTCCCAGTATTGTAAGTATTATCAGCAAAGCTCTTATGGTAGCCGCCTTGCTGTGCCTATACTTTGAAAGAAGTGCTCCGCTGGCAAGTATCACCAAGAAAAAGATAGCTACCATGAGATATGCATACTTGGAGTAAGTTCGAGGCGCGGATACTATTCTTGATTCTGCGCTTGCCGGCAATGCTGATGTTTGAGTTTGAGCGGCAAGCACCTTTTGGTTTGAACCTGAGTTTGAATTGTTATCTAAATTAGCAATCTCTGAATGATTCTTTTCTTCTCTATCTTCAATTCCAGAAGAAATCGAAGGCTCGGAAATTTGAGCAGGGGTAGCAAACATCTGCACCACGAAATCCGCCTCCCTGCCTTTGTACATTCCTCTCGAAACAGCAATACCGACTTCCGTATATCTTGGTCCCATTAAATTGAGTTTGTGTGTGGGTGAATCTATCCACGCCTCTACCACCTTTTCAGAGTCAGAGAAGTTCACAGCCAAGTTTTCTCCGGCATAGCTGTACTTGTATCCTTCTCTGGATATCCAGTCCCAAGGCTGCGAGCCGTCCGGAGACTGATGAGCGAAGTAACCTTTTTCGGCCATGTCATCAGCTTTCGCTTGAGCGGCATATGTGAGAGTTTCATTTATATTCAGCTTGCTAAGACCATTTTCCACACGAGCTTCATTGGTCAAAGTAGCTATGACCTTAGGCAGAACAGAAGCTGTATTTATGCCAAATATTGGCAAAAATACCGGAGCAACCAGCACATATACTTCTATAAACGCAATCAAAGAAAGCGCTGCCCAGAAAGATTTAGAAGACAGGAGAGAAGGGATACCTTTATTGCGCTTGCTCGGAATAAAGAGATTAGAAATTTTACGTCTCATGATAATATTCTACCCCATACACCGAAAACCGTCCCCCACAGATATCTGCAGGGGACGGTTTTGACTTTTCTAAGTTTCTAAGAAGATTTCTGAATTAACTCTGCTGGGCCTGAGCTGCTTCAAGTTCAGCTTGCAGCATATTTATGAGCTGACCGATCAGAGAGATAAGCTGATTGCGAATATCTGCAATCTGGGCTTGCCTTTCAGCTTCAGTGAAGGCACCCAAGACCTCTCCTTCTACTTCTTCAGCAGACTGGCAGAAACTTGTTCTGGTGTCTGAGCAGAATACTGTTCCGCCGCCTCCTCCACCGGAAGATGCTGGCGCCTGAGCAGAAGTCTGTGTGTAAGTAACAAAGGTTGTGAAGTGTCTTGTCCAAACCACCAAGTCAGAACCTACGTCAATCTTGCAGTTACCGCCATCTGTTAATGCATCACCTACAGTCTGAGAGTCAGATGAGCAAGTATCAATTATCTCCTCAAAATTACCAGCGTGATTGTACCAACCCGCCCTTTTGCCTGCCTGACCTTCAAAGGTTAATCTGACCGCCTTATCAAAGGTCAAATCTGAATCACTTGAGCCTATTGCAATCGCAGATGTAACTTCAGTGTCGAATCCTGCTAAGGTCACTGTTGCTGTTGTTGCAGTTGGGGGTTCAATTGTTCCATCCCATGATGTATTACCTTTTATTATCATGCCAGCAGGAATCTCTACAGTTACTTTAATATCACCTACCGTGCTCGTTTCCGTTGTATCAGAAGATGTTTTAATGTTCTTTGTATTCAAGAAGTAATCAGTAAGTGTTGCGGTAGTTGAAGCTGTGTACTGGTTATTAGTATCTAATACAACAGGAGTTGGTACCTTTGAAGCATCATCAATGCGGATAGCAGCTTTGGCTTCGTTGTGCACGCTTGTACCATTCACTGTAAGACTAGCGAGTGTGGTTACGAGTCCTCCCATATCAACATCTATTCCCTCCCAACCGTTATTAGCAGTTGATATGTTGTTTACAGTTACAGTTGAGCCATTAACTACTATTCCGTTCTTAGCATTATTCTCAGCAGTTACGTTGTCCAACAATATTCCTGTCACCTTATATATGTTGATTCCACGATTTCCAGTAGTACCATCTGCATCTTCTATGAGGTTTTTAATCACAACATCATTCGCCTTGATCTCAATTACTGATCCGTTATCTGCAGTAGTGCTGAGAGTGTGTCCTGCACCGTTAATTGTTACTGAACGTGTGATATTAAGCTGAGTGCTCATTGTAATGTCTGACCCAAACATGATTGTTTCAATAAGTGGATCTGATAGTGCGTCAGTCAATTCATTCTCATTATTAACTGTTACTGATTTTATGCCCCAGACTGTACCTTCTATATCTGTGTCATGGGTATAAGAACTGCTTGAATACTGATTCTCTGTGTCACTAAATGTAACAGCTTTCGTATTGTCATCACGCCATATATCAGGACCAGTTTCATCATGAATGCTTGTACCAGTCACAGTAAGAGCTGTTGCTGGATTAACCACATCCGCAGCAAGGTCAATATTGATGCCGCCCCATGCATTATCTTTAGTTGTGATATTATTCACAGTCACATCAGAACCGTTTATAGTTATACCCGCCTTAGTAGCGTTCTTTACAGTTACTCCATTAAGAGTTACAACACCGGCATCAAATATATTAATGTCGTGTATTTCCGTACTTCCTGTGCCATCAATTGTAAGGTCATTGATTGTTACATCACCACCCGTAACCCCTACAATTCCAAGTCCCGCATTGTTAGAATTGTCATTTGCAGAATTATCGATTTGAGCAAACAATGTGTGATCATTTCCATTTATTGTTAGAGGCTTATTAATAATCACCTCTTCTGAGATGGTAACATCCTTGTTCAACTCTATAACATCACCCCCTATAGGATTAGTTGCATTTACTGCATCCTGAAGTGTTGAGTAGTAAAGACCATCAGCTATTTGTATGCTGCCATAATCATTACCTGCAATTTCTACATCACTAACATTGTTTGATTCGATAAGTTCAGTAGCCTTGGCTGCTTGACTGTCAGTAATAGCATTTATCGAAGCAGGCTCATCGACAAACTTTATAGCGGTCATACCTGAACCATAGTTGCTTATATCATTATCTGAGAGAGTAAGAACCTGTCCTGAACCAAAAGCACTGAAGATACCTTCTGTCTTAACATCACTAACAGAGTTGCCGGTAACAGTAGAGTTGGTTGCCTTGCCTAAACCTATTGCACCGCCTGTGACATTGTTATTGAGTATTTGCACACCAGACCTTGCATCTACTACCTGTAGAGCTGCATTAAAGCTGTCTGCCTCTTGAACAATAACCAGATTGCGGACGATAACATTATCTGCCCTAACTAGAACTGCAACAGGATTTGTAAGACTTGAGGCAGTGTGGATTTCCAATCCATCTAGCACCGCTCCGTCTGCATCCAACTGAAAGACTCCTTGATAACCGTCTACTGTGCTGATGATTACAGGAGATTCTCCTTCGGCTGATTTTATAGTTACAGCTTTATCAACATTTATAGCGGAAGATACATTGTAAGTAGCTTCATGTACCAAAATAGTGTCTCCTGCGACAGCGTCATATATAGCCTCTTGAATTGTGCTGTATGGAGCATGTTCACTGCTTACTATGGTTACTTGCGGAGCTGCATTAACGGTTACTTCAAATGTAGTGCTGAGTTCACCTGCTGTTGCAGTTATAGTGTAGGTACCAGTAGTTGTGTTGGAGTAGCAGAAACCTCTTTGAGTTCCTGTTCCGATACCATCAGTATCGTTGTTCCAAATATCAGAATCACAAGCACCAGTAGTTGCATGCCCGGTAGTAAAGATTCCTCCACTATTATCATCACTAAGACTTACAGAAAGAGTGCCCTCTGTAGTAGTGGCAACATCATTGCTATCTAATGATATTACAGTAAGGGATAGAGATTCTCCGGCTGTTACAGAAGCTTCTATTCCAGCAGTAGGGGCAGTGTCTATCTTTAGACTAGCCACACTATCATTTGCCGCATGAACTTGGCCTGCGAGCAGGAACAGGGCAATTACTGCTGAGCCGATAATTGATTTTTTCATGGATTTTTATGGATTAATGGGCGATTTCCGCTAGGGAACGCTGAAAACAGGCACTATGTAATAGCTCAACCTTAGACCCGCTACATTTCATGTCAAGTAGACATAATGTGTATAACGTGTTCATATCATGTGAATAAGCTCAAATCATCCTTCTCATCATTCAGACAACAAAAAACCACCCGAAGGCGGTTTTTTGTTGTCAATCAGATATTACTCTGATCGAGATCCTATCCTAGATTAGGAAGGGATGTAGACGAAGTCAGTCTGGAATGCCTGATCGTCCTGGTCAACTACAGTGCTTACGCTGCCTGTTTCAGTTGCTGATGTTGCAGAAGCAACGTCAGTGAGTTCAACTGCGTAAGTACCAGTTGTAGTTGCGTTAAGGGTTACAGTGAGAGTGAATGTCTCTGTCTGGCCCTCTTCAACTACGAAGTAGCTGCCGCTTGTATCAGCTGTAGAGCTGAGTACAGGGGATTCTGTACCACCTGTCCATCCACCTTCGATGTCATAACCAACACCCTGGCTTGCAGTGCTTGCTGCAGTAGATGATGCTGCACCGTTGTAGATGTATGCATCGTCGTCGAATGCTGTTACGTCAAAGGAGATAGTGTAGGTAGCGTAGCTGTTAGCTACAGTCTCCTGAGGGAATGACTGTGCACTGGTGCTTCTAGACTCAACTGAGAGTCCACCTGTGCGGAAGGTCATAGTTCCGCCAGTAACTGTACCACCATCCGGTGTTACATCGTCGCCGTTTGAATCCTCGACATCCCAACCAGAGTCGCTAGCTGTTGTAGTAGCGTACATGGTTGTACCAGAAGCAAATGTTGTGAGATCAGCATCGTTGAGGTCAACATAAACCTCGAATTCTGCTGTATCACCCTCATCAATATCCTCATCGAGGTTATCGAAGGTTGCTAGGTAGAACATGCCTGCAGAAGCAGGAACGCTAATGCTGTCAATGGTCTTACCATCTCTCTTAAGGATGATGCGGTTTGCTGCACCGTCAACTTCATCACCAGCAGATGTGAATCCAACTGGAATGTCATCAACAGTTACATCCTGATCATTTGCCTCAAGATCGAAAGCGAGCATCAGAACTCCTTCTGTTTCCTCATCTTCGTCTATGAAGACAACTGAGTTTACATCAGGATTAGTGTCACCTTCAGAAAGGTCAAGATCACCTGCTGTTACACCCTCAGTGTCAAAGGACTGAGTGATAGCAGTGTCAGGAGCGTATTCGTTGATACCTGCTCCGTCAACACCTCGGATACCGTTAACTGGGATTGTAAGAGACAATGTCTTACCCTCATCTGCTGAGTCGATGTTCGACAGAGCGTCAAGAGCAATAGTGATAACCTCTTCTTCACCCTCAGCAACAACGAAGTTCATACCAGAGAGGGTAATGGATAGGTTTCCACTTGAATCCTCTACTACGGTATCGTCATCAATGTCGCGAGAAGCGAGAACGGTGTCTCCGCTCATAATGTAGATCTTGTCTGCGAAGTCTCTGTAGAAGTCTTCATCCTCAGTAGTATCAAGGTTTACCTGAATTCTTTCAACGCGGATGTCAGACTGGTCTGCCTCGAGCTCAATGCCCATGACAACCTCCTTGTTTTCACCTTCGCTAAGCTCTGCTCCAGAACCCTCAGATGAGAGAACTGCAGAAAGAGTACCCTCTACACCAGGAGTGCTGATAGTACCGCCAGTTGTTGTACCGCCGGTAACTGTACCGCCAGTTGTTGTACCGCCGGTAACACCAAGAGCTGCTGCGCGAGCCCTAGAAACAGGACCCCAGTAGCCAGCTGCAGGAGAAACTCCGTTTGCTGCCTGCCACTTAGCCACAGCTGCCTGAGTAAGAGAACCGAAGTAACCAAATGCTACGCCCTGCGGCATAACAAGGTAACCCTGAGAAACAAGCATCTGCTGAAGAGCAGTTACTTCTGCACCAGTGCTGCCGATGGTCAAATCCTGAGTAAAGGTAACTCCAGTTGAAACTGTGGTTCCTCCCTGCAGTGCGGCAAGCTGTGCCATAAGCGCATTGATCTGAGCCTGAAGCTCTGCAATGCTCTGAGCGGATGCTGGTGTAACAGCAACGCCAAGAACGAGTGCCATGCTGAGGCCGATCGTTGCGATTTTTGTTCTAATCATTTGTAATTCTATTTTTTTAATGCGCTGTTGCTTCCTCAATGATTTCTAATAATTCGTAGAGGTTGCAAAGCGGGTATTAATTGCCGACAACGGATAAGCCTTTGCCGGCAAGCCTGCACACCTATCAAACCGTTGGCCTAAGGCCTGCGCTAATGCGCGTCAGTTTAATAGGTGTGCAAGTAAGCCCAATAATAATCAATTCGCACTCATCCATTATAGGATGAGTATGAAATAAACGTTAAATTACTTGTGGATAACCATGTTAGAGCCTGTGGTCATTATGCAATGACTTACCCTCAAATGAGGCAGCCTAGCAGGGCTATCTGCTCATCAATAGTAATCTATTTAAGCCATTTAAGCAAGAAGAATCTATGTTGATACTCTATAGGCACGCTTAAGCCAAAGAGTACCTACTCCAGCGCTTTTCTCCATGTTTAACAAGAATGCCGGCCTTAACCATAGCCAGAAGTTCGCGCTGGATAGTCTTCTCGCTGCAATTACTTATAAGAGGGGAGACGTCCTTTATCATTATTTCTTTCTTGCGCTTAAGAAGGCTTACTATAGCGCTCTGACGGCTATTTCTTTTAACGGACACTGCGCCGAAGTCTTTGAGTTGAGCGTTTTTGTTTGAATCCAAGCTAGCCTTTTCGTTGTTTTTGCTTATAAAGCGACTTGATCCAGGTTTGTAATTACCTTCTAAAGATACCCTTTCACTCTGAGTGTGTTCAGAAACTTCAGGCAGATACTGCCTTTTTTCCTCTACATGATCTGCAGATTGAGAAATTCTGTCCTTTATTTTTAAGCTTTCTTTTTCAGTCAGGTTAAGATTAGACTTTTCTTCTGGATGAGTTTCCTCTCCAATATTGAGAACATCCGAAATACCCTCAGGTACAGCAACTAATTCAATGTATTTATTCAGCTCAGGAATTATCAGTGAATGATTTGTTTCAGATACAAGACCTGCCGTCTTAGAGACATTTAGAAAACTTTTTATCTCTTCAGTGACAGAAGCTGCTTTCAGCTTGCAATCGGTGATTGCGGAATAATTGTCTTTAATAGAATTTGAATAAGAGACAAGTTCTGAAGCGAGAGAACGAAGCTTCCACTTTAAAGGCTCTTGGTCACCAAAAAAGTTCGTCAGCAAATACACGGCAGAAGCGAGTCTTTGGGATCTGTGGCTTATATTGGACATTTTTATTGTCTTTTAAGAGTCCTTTATTGTCTCTTTACTTGTCCTTTATTTGAGCACATTTTGTCTCTTATTGCAAGTAAGTCCATTATCATCTTAATGGACAAGATTTGCAACCCTTTCAAAGACACTACCTAGCTATCTAGGGAGCAATATTAGACTTTCTTTGCACGCGTAATTTTCTGCTGAAAATTCTGCTCTGCTCGCCGCCGACGCGGCTGCGCAAGGCACGAAAATCATTATTCCTTTTTGTTTTAAATACTCTTTCTGTCTTCAAGCCTGTGATATGATGAATACACAAATTATTTACAGATGGCGAAGAAAGGTAAAAAGAAATCCAAGAATTCCGAAACAATAAAATCAAATTTCTTAGAACATGTTTCTGAGGAGACTCTTAATGCTATATTCGGCATCCTCACTACTGTCTTGGCTATCTTCCTTCTCTTGGGAGCATTCGGAATAGCAGGAAGAGCAGGGGAGAGCGTGTACGGATTCTTGTCTCTATTGTTCGGCATCGGATACTACCTCTTAGCTATAGCTCTTCTGATACTCTCTATTGCTTTCTTTCAAGCCCGCGAAAGAAGTTTTGCCATACCACAAGTTTTTGGCTCTTTGCTTTTCTTCATTTCTTCACTTGGATTAACCAATCTCTGGTTCAATAACCAAGGCGGAGTAGCAGGTGCTCTGATTTCAGACCCAATGATGTCTTTGTTTGATGTATATGCAAGTTCAATCATTTTAATCGCCCTTGTTCTCGTATCTTTGCTTATTATCTTTGACACCTCGCTCAAAGACAGCTTCAGTGCACTTATCGACAGGTTCTTCGGAGAGAAAGAGGTTGCTGATGATCTTGATGAAGAAGAATCCATAGCTGTAAGCCGAGCTATAGACAATCTGCCTGAAGAAGCAGAAGAGGAGAGTAAGGAAGCCAAGGTCAAAACTTTCACCAGCAATGCCAAGAGCAAGAAAGAGTCTGAAGGATTCACTCCATTTCTTGGACGCAAAAGCGGCAAGAAATGGAGTCCTCCTCCTTTGTCGCTTCTGGATAAAGACAAGGGTAAGCCGGGTGTTGGAGATATCAAGGCTAATGCAAACCTTATAAAACGAACCTTACTAAACTTTGGTATCGTGGTAGAGATGGATGAAATCTCCATCGGCCCTTCTGTAACCAGATACGCCCTCAAGCCGGCCGAAGGAGTGAAGCTATCTAAAATCCTCGGACTTCAGACCAACTTGGAGCTTGCCCTAGCTGCCCACCCTGTGCGCATAGAGGCGCCAATTCCAGGCAAATCTCTGGTTGGTATAGAAGTTCCAAATACTCAGAAAGCAACCATAGGATTAGGCAGTCTCCTATCTGAAGATGAATACTCCCAGTCTGAAAAGCCCCTACTCGTCTCTCTTGGCCGTGATATTTCAGGCAAGTCGCATTTTGCAAATTTGGCAAAGATGCCTCACCTTCTCATAGCAGGAGCTACCGGATCAGGTAAATCTGTAACTATACATGCCATTATCAATTCCCTTCTATTCAGAAATCCTCCGGAAAACCTGAAGTTCATCATGATAGACCCTAAGAGAGTGGAATTGACGCTGTATAACCAGATCCCTCACCTCTTAACTCCGGTTATTACCGATGCTAAAAAGGCTATCCTTTCACTCAAATGGGTGGCCAAGGAAATGGACAGACGATATGGAGTCTTGGAAAAAGAAGCTGTTCGAGACATAAACTCTTATCATAAGAACGTATTCCTCCCCTCTCTTAAAGATAAATCTGAGGATGACAAAGAAGGCCCTGAACCGATGCCATACATTGTGGTTATAATAGACGAGCTAGCCGACCTGATGCAGGCATACCCAAGGGAGCTTGAAGCAGCCATAGTTCGGCTGGCGCAGATGAGCCGCGCAGTTGGTATCCATCTGATCCTTTCTACCCAAAGACCTTCTGTAAATGTCATCACCGGTCTGATCAAAGCAAATGTCCCTGCCCGCATAGCTCTGCAAGTCTCATCACAGATAGACTCTCGCACCATCCTCGATTCAGCCGGTGCCGAGAAACTTCTAGGTGCCGGAGATATGCTTTGCCTCGACGGCGAAATGTCTAAACCTACACGCATCCAATCTGCTTATATTTCTGAAGGAGAAGTAAAATCTGTAGTAAAATATCTCAAGGATAACTATGCGGACGAACTGATGGATGAAATCAATTTGTCGGGAGATACTGGCCAGCCAAATGCTATATTCTCCTCTTCATTTGAAGACGGTCAGGACGAAGATGATCTTTATGAGGATGCAAGACAAACAGTGATTGAAGCCGGAAAAGCATCAACATCATTCCTCCAAAGGAAACTGAGGGTAGGATATGCACGAGCCGCCAGATTAATGGATATACTGGAAGAGAGAGGTGTTATAGGGCCGGGAGAAGGCGCCAAGCCGAGAGATGTTCTCATAAAACCAGAAGGTGTTGGTAGCGAGGAATTTAACAACGAAGCAGATTTATGATGAATAGAATAAAAAACATTTCTATAAGGCATGCAGCATTCGTAATATTATTTATAGTATTCGCCGCTTACGCTGGCTTCCAAGCCCGATTCTTAGTACTTGGACCACAGTTGAAAATCTTAACTCCAGAAAACGGTTCTTCCGTATCATCATTGGTAAACATCGAAGGTATAGCTAAAAATGCCGCTTGGATAACTCTCAACGGCAGACAGATATTCACAGACAAAAATGGTTTCTGGAGCGAAGAGCTGACTATATCCCCTGGCACCAGCATATTAACAGTTAAAACACGAGACAGATACGGCCGAGAAGCTGAGAAATCCGTGCAAGTGATGGTCAACTAATTATGGCAACAAACAAGAAAACAAAGCAGGCTAGTCCGAAACCTGAACTGAAAGCAGCGGCCAAGGATAACAATATTGATTCAACCCTCGATGCAATAAGAGTAAAATTCGGCGAGGAAGCTATTATGAAGCTTGGAGACAAGCCAAGAGTCGGGGTGGATGCCATCCCTACCGGCTCAATAGGTCTCGATATTGCCCTTGGTGTCGGAGGTCTGCCAAGAGGAAGAATAATAGAAATATTCGGTCCTGAATCTTCAGGCAAGACTACCCTCTCTCTGCATGTGGTGGCAGAAGCTCAGAAGCTTGGAGGTATCTGCGCCTTTATAGATGCCGAACATGCCATGGATCCGGAATACGCCAAGCGATTGGGAGTAAAAATCGAAGAGCTGCTTATCTCGCAGCCAGACACTGGTGAGCAGGCCCTTGAGATAGTGGACTCCCTAGTCCGCTCCGGCAAAATGGATGTCATTGTCATAGACTCAGTAGCCGCTCTTACTCCAAAGGATGAAATAGAGGGAGATATGGGCGCGCACCACGTCGGCAAGCAAGCCAGACTGATGAGCCAAGCTCTTAGAAAACTAACCGCCATAACTGCCAAGTCCAAGACTGTCGTAATATTCATAAACCAAATCCGCATGCAGATAGGCGTGATGTTTGGCAATCCGGAAACCACTCCCGGCGGCAAAGCTTTGAAGTTTTATTCTTCGGTGCGGCTAGACATCAGAAGAATCGCACAGATAAAGAAAGGTGATGAAATTATGGGCGGTCGCATAAGAGTGAAGGTGGTCAAGAACAAAGTCGCCTCCCCTTTCAAGCAAACCGAGTTCGACCTGATGTACAACGAGGGTATCTCACGCGAAGGTGAAATCATCGCGCTTGGAGAGAAGTTTGGAGTCATCCAGAAATCAGGTTCAAGCTACTCGTATGGTGAAGAAAAGCTCGGCCGAGGCTATGACTCTACCCGCCAATTCCTTAAAGAGAACAAAAAAATAGCAGGAGAAATTCTGAAAGAGATCAGGAAGAAAATGCAGGAAGCTTAAACACAAAAGCCCCGCGACGCGCGGGGCTTTTGTGTTTGCCGGATTTATGTGTAAAATAGCTTTCTATGTTGGAATATAACGAAATCAAAGAAGGAAAATTTATCATCTATAATGACGAACCCTACGAGGTGCTCTCTTCACACGTCTTTAGAAAACAGCAGAGAAAGCCGGTAAACGCCACTAAGCTGCGAAATATTATTTCCGGCCGCATCGTAGAAAACTCGTTCCATGCTTCTGAGAAAGCTGAAGAAGCTGATCTCAGCAAAAAAGAAATCAAGTATCTTTATAACAACCGAGGTGAATTCTGGTTCTCTGAGCCGAATGATCCTTCCAAACGATTCAGTTTGCCTGAATCTATGGTTGGCAATGCTTCCAAATTCATAAAAGAAAATAGCTTGGTAGAGGCGCTCGTCTTTGATGAAAAGATTATCGGCCTCAAGCCCCCTATCAAAGTGGAATTGAAAGTTACAGAAGCTCATCCCGCGGTTAAAGGAAATACTGCTCAGAACGCAACTAAAGTAGTGAAGCTCGAAACAGGAGCAGAAATCCAAGTACCTATGTTCATAAAAGAAGGAGACATAATCCGAGTTAACACAGACACCGGCCAGTACACTGACCGCGTTTCCTAAAATCAGAGTAACAGGCCTACACAAACAAAATAGTACGAAAAACTTTGCAAAGTTTTTCGTACTATTTTGCTCTAGTCTACTCTATGACGCCTATCTTGAGACGTAAGGAAGCAGGCCAAGGAAGCGAGCGCGCTTTATTGCAACCGAAAGCTCTCTCTGATGCTTTGAAGAAATGCCTGTTCTCTTGCGAGACTGAATGCGCGCGTGCGTAGTCAAAAACTTCCTAAGTGTATCAACATCCTTGTAGTCGATGTGTCCTATATTATTTTCTTTGAAGTAGTCTTGTTTCATTTATTTTCTTATGAGCGAAGCGAGTTTGAAAATAATGACCCTCCTAAGTTTTGCTTCGCAAAATTTTGGAGGGTAAGTAAATTATACTCACTCCGTTCGTTAATTTAGCTAGAAGGGTATATCATCCGCATTAATCTCTTCGGTCGGATATTCTATGGTGTCGATAGGTGCAGAATTATCTTCTTTTGATTCAGAAGAATAGCTGCCGGAGGAAGCTCCGTCCCTCTTGGGACCAAACTGCACTCTATCAGCCACAACTTCTGTTCTGTACTTCTTAGAGCCATCCGAAGCATCCCAGCTTCTCGTCTGCATCCTGCCTTCAACTAGGGCGCTTGAGCCTTTCTTGAGGAATTGTGCGGCAGTTTCCGCCTGTCTGCCGAAAACCACTATATTGTGATAATCAGTCGATTCCTGCCTAGCTCCGTTCTTGTCTTTCCAAACTCTATTTGTAGCGAGTGAGAATGAACAAACCTGAATGCCGGAAGGAAGTGAGCGCAGCTCTGGATCTCGGGTTAGATTGCCTATTATTATGGCTTTGTTTAGATACATTTTGATGAAGTTAATTCTATGTTTCTATTCTACCACGTCATCCTCATCAATTTCAGAATCGGAATCCTCATCTAAAGATTCTTCACCTTCATCTGATTCTTCTGCGGATTCTTCTGTCTGATCAGAAGCCTCATTAAGATTCTTAACACTGGCGAAAGTAAACATGGTCTCTCGTGGAGCCTTGATAAGCAGGAAGCGGAGAATTTCATTCAAAGCTTCAACTTCTGATTTTATATCCCCTATCTTCTCTGGCTCGACTTCAAACTTAATCCAACCGACATAAGCATCAGTCGCAACATACTTTGATGCACCGACCACCTTAGACATCGGATAAGCAAGATTTCTCTTGTGCGGAGCTTCGGAGTCAATTTCCTTACCGCTATTTTTCTCAACTATTTTCTTGATAGAATCGACCACATTTGAGACATTTTCTTCAGGGATGCTTGGCAGCACCAAGTATCCTATTTCATACACAACTGTCTCGCCGCGGTCTTCTGTATTGGCCATGGATTTAATCCTTTTAGCTATTAAACCTCCTATGAATTCCACCTTAAGCGGAACTTACAGAAAGACTCAAGTACATTAACACTTGCATTAAAAAACCGCAACATACAAAGAAAAAGCGCCCAGCCGAAGCCGGGCGCATATATGTACTGCAGTGGCCAGAAGCCACGGAAAGAACTTTATTATGAGTAAGTGGTGTATTACTCATAATAAACCCCGCCATTAAGGCAGTTACTCACTCAAAATTGGGGAGATGTTGAGCGGTCCCTGTTCCACTATCTTGTCCGACGAACGGACTCAGCACAAACCGAGAAACGTCTGCACTTTTTAAGTATACATAATTTACAAAAATTGTCAAATAGTTATTTTGAATACCCGAAATGCATTGGAAACTAAGGCTTTTTGAACCAAACCTTCATCCTCCCCTCTTATCTGGGCTATTTTCTTCACCACTTCGCTCACATAACTCGGCTCATTGCGCTTGCCTCTGTATGGCACCGGTGCGACGAAAGGCGCATCAGTCTCGGACATTATAGAATCAAGCGGCAGAAACTTTATTACCTCGTCGTAGTCTCTGGCAAACGTAATTACCCCCGTGAAAGACATTGTGAATCCAATATCTAAAAATCTTTTGGCAGTTTCAACATCTCCAGCAAAGAAGTGCACATCGCCGCGCAGCTTCTCTCCATATTCTTTCTTCAAAGGCTCAAGTATATCCAACAAGTCCGCATATGCATCTCTAGCATGTATCATAATGGGCTTGTCATGCTCGACTGCAAATTCTACCTGGTCGAGGAACAGCTTCTTTTGCCTCTCGAAATCTTCCTCTTTCTTTGCATGAAAAAAATCCATGCCGCATTCCCCTATTGCAACTACTTTAGGATGATTAACCAACTCAGAATACTTTGATATATCAAAGTGCTCCTGCTTGTCGACAGGGTGCTGGCCAATGCAAGCATAGATTTCTTCGTATCTGTCCGCCAGTTCCACCACCTTCTTGGAAGACTCGTAATCCGTGCCGACAACTATGGTGCTAGTCTCTGTCTCTCTAAGCCTGCCGATTACCTCGTCCCAGTCTTTCTCATAATCAGAGAAGTTGAGGTGTGAATGTATGTCAAAATATTTAGGCATCTTTCCTCGGGAAAAGTGTTTCCGGCATTTTATTTGCCTTTATAGCAGAGAGGATCTTTCCACTTGTCTCCGGCATGAATGGCTGCAGAGAGTATCCGATGTGCGAGAGCTTGCGCACAAAGTCCGCGATAACATCCCCGTCTTTCGTCTCCCAAGGCTTCTTTTCTTGTATCTCGGCATCAAGTTCTCCTATCTCTCCCCATATGTGATTCATTGCCTTTTGAATCTCAAAATTGTCCAGAAGTTCGGTCAGGGTTTGATGCAAGTCTTCAGAAATTTCGACAGGAACATCAAGATTAGACTCTGCAAGCTTCATGATTCGCGCAGTCAGGTTGCCTAAGCCGTTTGCCAAGTTTGCGTTATACGTTTCGCTAAATCGCTGCCAAGTAAAATCCGAATCTTCAAAAGTAGAAAGCTCTCGGCAGACAAAATAGCGCAGTGCCTCCGCACTGTATTTATCTACCAATTCCACGGGGTTTATTGTATTGCCAAGAGACTTAGACATCTTCTGGCCGCCGGAAGTGATGAAGCCGTCTATCACTATCTGGTGAGAATTTGAAAGCCCTGCAGACATGAGCATTGCCTGCCACATGGCGGATTGTTGACGCAGATTATCCTTGCCTGCGTATTGAGTCGGGCAGCCTCCGACCCAAAACTTCTCAAAATTATCTTTATTCTCCGGCCAACCAAGAGCAGAAATATAATTCACCAAAGCATCAAACCAGACGTACATGACATGTTCATCATCATCCGGCACTGGCACTCCCCACGGCATTTTTTCCTTGAGCCTTGATATGGAGAAATCTTCCAAACCCCTTGATACAAAAGATTTTATTTCATTAAACCTGAAATCCGGAATGACAAAATCAGGATTGTCTTCATACATCTTAAGCAGAGCTTCTTGGTATTTAGAAAAACGGAAAAAGTAATTTTCTTCTTCCCTTATTTCAAGTTCCAAGTTTGGATGCAAAATACACCTGCCATTTTCTATTTCAGAATCCGTTTTCTCAAGCTCGCATCCAACGCAGTACTTGATCGTATATTCCCTCTTATATATGTCACCGGCATCAAAACATCTTCGCCAGAATTCTTGAGCAGCGGCCACATGATTAGCATCTGTTGTGCGGCTAAAGTAAATATTCTGGCTTATGCCTAGAAGCGGTATGAGCTCTTTGAACTTCTCCGCATATTCGTCGACATAGGCCTGAGGGTCTACTCCTCTCTCCTCGGCTTTCTGCCAAACTTTCTGTCCGTGTTCATCAGTGCCAGTGTTGAAAAACACTTCATACCCTTGCAGCTTTTTCCAGCGGGCAATAACGTCCGCGCGGATTATCTCCATGGCGAAGCCGATGTGCGGATCGGCATTAACATACGGAAGAGTAGTTGTGATGTAAAAACTTTTATCCTTTGGCATATTTAGGCAGATTCAGACAGAGAGGATTTAGCGCTTTTCTGCTTCTCAAAATCAGACAAAAGCTCCATGATAGCTGTAGCGACAGGTACCGAAATTAGTATGCCCAAGAAGCCGGCAAGCTGCCCGCCTACAATAAGAGCGATTATAGAAACCAGCGGCGGCACGCCGACAACTTTCTTCACTACCAAAGGATATAACAAATGATTTTCAAATTGCTGAATGATCAGATACAAGCCGGCAACCAACAGGAGCTCGGACATGCCGCCGCCGGCAAAAGCTACGAACATAGCCGGAATAGCAGCAAGTACCGGACCGAAAAGCGGAATAAGTTCGAATATACCTGAGAGAACAGCCAGAAGAAGAGCATTATCTACGCCGATAAGCACAAGACCTAAGTAGGTTATAACAGCCACAAGCACGCCGAGAAGTATCTGACCTTGCATCCAAAGACCTATTTTTCTCTGAGATCGCTTCCATACATCAATGATGTATTTCTCATGTTTGAATGGAGAAATTATTTTTAAGAACTTGCTGACACCGTCTTCTTGAACCGCAAGATAAAACGAGAGAACGACTATAAGAACCAGTGACAAAACTCCACCGAAAACCAATGAGACGCTGGAGAAGACACCTTGAGATATCGAATCAGCAAATGAATTGAGATAGCTGGTTGCTTCGCTTATAGAAACCGGCGCCTTAAAATTCGAGAAAATTCCGGAGGCAGAAGGTGCAGAAAAAGTAGAGGTAGCATTTGGAACTGCGGAAAGACCGGGTAATTCTCTGATGAAGCTGGAAACTTCACCAAGCAGCGGCAGTAGCAGGAAGTAAAATATGCCTGCCAGCATTAAGCTGGAAAATGCATAAACAAATATTACAGTTGGAAGACGCGGAATTTTTCGTTTCTTGGCCCATGCTGAAGCAGGTTCAATAGCAGAAGCTATAACAACTGAAGTTAAAATGACCAGCAATAAATCTCTGAGGACAAAAAGGGCTACTATCAAAAGCACAACCAAAGCTGCTCGAAACCAGCTGACAAAGGATATATCCAGTTGTTTTCCTTCATTCATTAGACAATAGACATTAAATTAAATGCCTGCTTCCCCAAGCATAATATGGCTTAAGGATTCATTAGCCCCATGATAGCACTCTAGAGATAAGAGCGCTAGAAATGAAGAATCTTCTTGATCCTTGACTGATCTTTTATATCTCCAATAATAGCCAGATTAAGATTCTCATTCTTAAAGACGTCCTTGGCAACCTTTTTTATATCCTTGGCTGTTATAGAACGGATCTCTTTTTCTATTTCCTTTGGAGTCTTGAGGACAGAGGCGGCAACTTCTTGATCTGCATAGAAGCTCGCCAGAGCATCGCTTGTCTCAAGATTCATGTACAGCCTGCCGATGCAATACTCCTTAGCCTTATCCAATTCTTCTTCAGGCACTTCTTTATCTATAAATTTTTGACATTCTCCTAATAGAGCCTTGATCACTTCTCCAATTCTTTTAGATTCAATGCCGGCCGGAATGACAAATGTTCCATGATCAGTGTACTCATCTACTTCTGAGCTGACATAATAGCAAGCTCCCATCTCTTCCCTCATTTTCTGGAACAATCTCGAAGAAAATCCCTTACCCATAATATAGGCGAGCAAGAGCAAGGTAGTAGATCTCTTGTCGCTTGCCTTGTATCCCCTGAATGCAAGAACAAGATGCGTTTGGTCAGTCTTCTTCTTTAAAATACTGAGAGCCGGAGCCTTCTGCTTCTCGACAACCTTTGCTTTTGAAAGCTTCTTGCCGGAAGGAATGTTTTTGAAATAATTCTTTACACTCTTAACAGCTTCCCTGTTTTCAACATCACCCGATATAACAACAATAGTCTTCTCGGCAATGTAATGTGAGTCCCTATATTTCACAAAATCTTTTCTGGAAAAATTCTTTATATTTTCCTTTGGACCTAAAATTGTTCGGCCGGCTGGAGAGTCTCCGTACAAAAGCTCTTGAAGCACACTCCAAACCTTTTGCTTAGGCAAGTCTTCATACATGCTGATTTCTTGCAGGATAACTCCGCGCTCTTTCTCCAAAGTGGCTTCCGGAAAAGATGGATTTAAATACATATCCGACACGACATCCAAAAGCTTGTCGAAATGCCTTTTCTCCGCCTTAGCATAATATCCAGTATATTCGTTGGAAGTGAAAGCGTTGCTCTCTGCACCTATATTTTCAAGGTCGAGGGCTATATCCATAAATGTCGGGCGTTTGGCTGTGCCTTTAAACAGCATGTGTTCGAGGAAATGAGAGAGTCCGTTTTGTGATTTGGACTCATAATTTGATCCGGTTTCTGCAAGCACCATCACTGTTACAGACGGATTATCATTTGTAGGAACAGTAATTATCCTAAGGCCGTTTGGCAGAGTTGTTTTCTTGTATTTCATGAAGGCTTAGAATACATCAGGAAAGCACTTCTTTCAAATCTTCTATTTTGATTCTTTTCTGGTCGCCAGTATCTCTGTCGCGGACTGTTACTGTGCCATCTTCAAGAGTATCGAAATCTATAGTTATGCAGTGAGGAGTGCCGATCTCATCCTGCCTTCTGTAGCGCTTGCCTATGTTGCCGTTGTCATCCCAAACGACATTCGGAATATCCTTTTTCAGCATTTCGTATACTTCCCTGGCCTTTGATACGAGCTCAGGCTTATTTTTAAGAAGAGGAAATACTGCTGCTCTTACAGGAGCAATATTTTTAGGAAGCTTCAAATAGCTTCTTTTCTCGCCAGCCATTTCATCTTCTGTATATGCAGATACCAAAACCGCAAGAAACGTTCGGTCCACGCCGAGCGATGGTTCTATGACATGAGGCACGATTCTCTCCCCTGTCTTTTCATCAAAATAATCCAGATTATGATTCTTTAGGTCAAAATCAGTTCGATAAGCAAGACCCCATAGCTCTTTTCTGCCGAATGGATAATCAAATTCAAAATCTATGGTGCGCTTAGAATAGTGAGCTCTTTCATCATCAGGTACTTCCAGATCATACAAATGTTCCTTAGGAATACCGATCTCTTTCGCAAAAGCATGAATTACGCCGTGCCATTCTTCAAAGGATGCCCCCCAATTCTCCGGTCGTACAAAGTATTCAACCTCCATCTGTTCAAACTCACGTGAACGGAAAATAAAATCTCTTGGTGCAATTTCATTACGGAAAGATTTTCCTATCTGCGCCACACCAAAAGGCAGCTGGGGATGATGCACATCAACCACATTCTTAAAATCTACGAAGATACCTTGCGCTGTCTCAGGACGCAGATGAGAAACTGCCGCATCTTCACCAGTACCAACTTCTGTTTTGAAGATTTCATTGCCAAAAGTGGAAACATGGCCGGAAGCTTCAAGAACTTTAGGATTGGAAATAATGGAAGTATCAATGATGAATACATCATCCCGATCAAAGACAAATCTACGTTTCCATAAGTTTTTTATATTTTCCTTGAGAATCGAGCCGTAGTGCCCATAATTCCAAAAACCAGCGAAGCCTCCATATATCTCTGAGTTTTGATACACGAATCCCCGCCTCTTGGCGAGAGAGACGATTTTTTCCATTAATTCAGGGTCTTTTTCCGACATTGCCAGTATTGTAGCAGCTTTCCGAACAAAGTTCTTTACTCAGGCTGGAAACCTGTTTCGGCTGAGACTTTTATGAGTCTTTCCAGTTCAGAGCCGATCTCCCTTGAAATTTCACCCACGGACCGACCGCTGAAGGAAACTTCTATATTAATTTCTCCTGCCGGCTCACCGGCGTCTTCAAGCGACCTGAATCTGAGATTAACTTCTCCGTCAGCACCGGGCAGAATCTCCGGCTGTCCAAACAAATTCACAAGATTCCAAGTAATAGTATTGTTTTGTCTATCATATACACCGCCTGATGAAGAAACAGAATTTTCATCAAGTGCTGTTCCCGAAAGATGCACTACAAGCTTCGGTCCGACTATTTTGTCTGAAAGATTGTTACGTACACGAATATCCGCAGAAACAAAATCACCTGCCTTTAAATTGTGTTCAAAACTCTCATCGCCATCCAGCGCCAAAGACAAACTGACGGACGGCCTTGCTATGCTGACCGTATCGGATAAAGAAACAAGGTCTGCACCAAGTATGATGCCGCTTAGGCCCGGATCTCCTACACCGACAGTGAAGTGAAAAGTTCTTTTCTCCTGATTTTCTCCGAGCAAGTGGCCTTTGAGAGTCAAAGTCTTTTCACTGCCCGGCGGCATGTCTCCAAGAGACCAGAAATTTTCGCCGGTCAGGGGTTGCGGCTGCGAAGATATCAGAGAATAGCCAGGAGGATAATCAGCCTTCACAACCACGTTCCTAAGCACTTCGGTTGAAGCAGAAGAAACTGTAACATTGGTATTAAAAGCGTCTCCGGAATTCACTGAGTCAGGCTGATCAATAATCATGGTTAACGGAGGTTCGCCAATGGTTATTTCGTATATCTTATCTTTATAGAAAGTAGCGTTCGAGCCGCTTATTCTATACTCTACTGATATTTTAATCTGCTTGACCTCACCTTCTTCGCCGAAGAGGATAACTCTCTCGATTTTATTCAACTCATCTCCGGAACCTATAGCTCCAAGCTCTTCCCTTACATAAGTAATGGCATGTTCTGGATTATCGGCCTCATGACTGCCTTGAGGATACTGAATAGACAAATTTGCTACCTGCAGATCGGCATTATTTTTGTTCGATATCGTAATGCCGAGCTCCAGCACATCTCCTGCGCTGATAGATGCTGGCCCGGATACGCTTATATCCACATTCTTGGAAGAGATAAAGTTTGAACCGCCCAGAAAGATAAAGGCTGTTATAGCTAAAGTTCCTATGAAGAACAATAGAGCAAATACAAAAATTTTTTTCATGATTGGATAAGGTTCAGGCAGGCGCCTGTCATGCTGAAGCATCTCATCAAGTTCCGGCGTATCCCACTTTTCTGCTACTTGAGGCCTGTCTTCAGGCTGTTCAATATTTGAACGCTGATCGGTCGGCTTCTTGTATCTCGTGCGAGAATAAAGCTTCTCCTTTAATTTTTCTACACTGCTCTTTTCTTCACCGTTCATCGCATCATTGTAACATTTAGTAAAATTTCTTTAAATAATTTATTGGCTGAGCTGATTTTAGCGTCAGTTATAAACCCTCTGATCTGCCAATCCGCTCGCCTTTATGCCTTTATTTATTGCCTTAACTAAGTCTTTTTTATCTAGGTTAAGATCCTCATATTCCATATAACCAAGATGGAAAAGCATTTTTGAAACCATGCGAGCTTCAGCCAATTCATCTGACACACTATAATGACGTATCTCTTCCTCAATATCGCCAAAAAGCTCGGAATGTTCACTCTCCCCTGCCATAAGCTTCTCTAGAAGTGCAAAAGGAGCGGCAAAATGTTTATCTGCATATCTTTCAAAAACAGCGTTCGTAATGCGCCAATATTCTTTACCCTTCACAAGCGACATTTTGGAAAATGAAAAAGGCTCAAGAGAACCTCTCAATTTTGACTGCTCCTTACGCACACCTGACGCTGAAGCTTGAATGAGTCCAAAGTCTCTTGTAAGTATCGAATATATCCTGTCGGCTTCTCGCAATGGTCTATGCGACAGCACCAAGGCATCCGTAGTGTATATGTGATAAGACACGGGAATTAATTTTCAATCTTGTAATTGGCAACCTCACTTTAATTCTATATTTGTAGCTTTCTTTATTTCTTCTCTGTATTTTGCAAAAAGTTCTCTCTCTTCTTCCGGCAGATCATACTCCATTGTCTCGCCCGGATTCAGATTCTTTTCTTTGCGCAGATCCTGAATACGCCTTATTACTTCGCGCATTTTTCCTTCTTCTTCAAGCTCGGGGGTGATACTGGTATCGAGTCTTACCTCTGTATCAAGTTGAGGATTCTCTAAAACTTCTTTGACGTTTACCTCATCCTTGATGATTTCCTCATATTCTTTGCCAAGCTTCCAATTTTTAATTTCGAGTTTAGCGAGCGGCTGACGCACTTTTATACCCGCATTCTGCCTTTCACTGAGGGCAAGGGTTGTAATCCTCCTCACCTCCTTCATATCTTCAATAATTTTAGAAGAATCATCCTTTCTGAACATAGAAAAGAGCGAACGCTTCACTTCAGGCCAGGCACAAAGATGAACACTCTCTGGTTCATCCTCCTCACGAAGATTCCGATACAACTCTTCCGCCGTAAACGGAGCGAAAGGAGCTAAAATTTTAGACAGAGTAATAAGGACTTGATGCAATGTCTCCTTAGCGCCAGCATCCCCTTCTTTTAATCTATCTCTCGAGCGGCGCAAGTACCACGTAGAAAGATCATCAATAAACTCTCGCATGGCGCGCGTTGGCTCAAGCAATTTATATTGATCCAGCATCTCAGAAGAGAAATCTACCAACTCGCTGAGTCGAGCCAATATCCACCTGTCAAGAATATGAACTTTTTCTCCATCTCCTTCGCTTGAATCATTCGGCAATTTGTACATTTCATAAAACGCATACACGTTGTCTAAGAGATTAAAGACTCGCTTGCTCAGCTCATCGACAGTGCGTTCATCAAAGTTCTTGGATTCTCCGGGCTGATTAACCGAATACATCCACATGCGAAGTACATCCACTCCGTATTTGTCCATGGCCTCCCACGGATTTACCACATTGCCGATAGACTTAGACATCTTCTTGCCTTCTGCATCAAGTATGTGGCCGAGGCAAATAACATTGTTGTATGCATGACCTCTCTCCATAATCATTCCAACGGCATGCAGAGTGTAAAACCAGCCGCGTGTCTGGTCGATAGCTTCAGATATGAAGTCTGCTGGATACATTAGTTTGCCTGAGAAAGGATAATGGTCCTGAGCGAAAGGCATTGAACCTGAGTCGAGCCAGACATCCATGACTTCCTTGGTTCGCCTGTACTCTTCGCCGTCTTTCTCAAGCACTACTTCATCTATGTAAGGCTTATGAAGATCAAGCTCATAATCTTCATTGTGCGGCATGGGAGCAAAATTCAGCTCTCGAACTTCAGCAGTGGCAAGCATCTTATCCCCCTCGAAATTGTCGCTGTCTTTCCAGTCTGAAATTCTCTCCAAAACCCAGAGAGGATTTCCGTGCGACACTATAAGAATATTTCTGCCCAAATATTTTTTGTCTAGCCAGTAAATGAATTCGCCCAGGCGCTTGCGCACCAGCTTAAAGTCTTTTTCATTGGCTTCGTGCAAGCGATCATCCACCACAACACTCTCTTTCGGCAAACCTAGTTCCTTCCTTACTATCTCTGCTGTCTCTTTAGTGCGAATAAATGGAGAAGTCAGTATCAATTCTATTTCTTTGCCTTTCAGTTCTTCTGAAGTCCTGACTGCCTCTGCTCTGCCCTTATCTGTAAGATGATTGTTCGGATCGCCTTGAGGATCGAGCACATTCTTGGCGTTGCTCATGGCCTCAGCGTGCCGCATCATAAAATACTTGTTGTCAGATCTCTTTGTATACTTTTTAAGAGTCTCTATGGAACCGGCAACGATTTTCTTACTGGTCTCGGACTCCCATACTGGCAAAGGCGTGCCCCAGTAGCGCTCACGGGATAGCGCCCAATCTTTAACCTCTCGAAGCCACTCGCCGAAGCGGCCTTCTTTTATATAATTCGGCTCCCAATTTATTTTCTCGTTTTCGCTTACCAGCTTGTCGCGGAGCTCAGACATCCTGATATACCAGGAATCTCGGGCATAGTAGATAAGAGGCGTCTTACACCTCCAACAGTGAGGATACGAGTGCTCATATTTCTCTTTCTTAAAGAAGAGTCCTCTATGAGCCAAGTCTTTAATGATCTCGACGGCAGTTTCTTCATCTTTTACAAACTTGCCTGCAAGGAAGCCTGCTTCTGGCAGAAAATGCCCGGATTCATCTACTAAATGGTACTTTGGCAAGCCAATTTTCGTACCAAGAGCAAAGTCATCTTGGCCGTACATCACAGCCGTATGAACAATGCCTGTACCATCTTCTGTGTTCACAAAATCTGCTGTGTAAACTTTATATGCTTTCTCCAAGCCTTCGCCTTTATAATTTTCTTTAAGGAAAGGATACAGAGGCTCGTACTCCATGCCGACCATCTCCGAACCCTTGTGCTCAGCGATTATCTCATATGACTCTTCGAGTACTGAAAGCCTGTCTTTAGCTAAGACAAAGATATCTTCCCCAACCTTAGCTTCAACGTATGTGATGTCTGCACCGACTGCCAGAGCGACATTGCCCGGCAGAGTCCATGGTGTAGTAGTCCATGCTAGGAAATAGGCGTTATCGAATCCGACAATTTTAAATTTTGCATACACAGACAAATCTTTAACATCTGCATATCCTTGCGCCAGCTCGTGTGAAGAAAGAGCAGTACCGCACCTTGGACACCACGGAACCACCTTATAATCCTTGTATAGAAGACCTCTTTCATCCGCACGAGCGATCACATTCCAGACAGATTCTATGTACGGATTTTTGTAAGTAATGTATGCATCGTCAAAGTCCACCCAGTAACCTATCCTCTTAGTAAAGTCTATCCATTCGTCCACATACTTCCAGACATTTTTCTTGCACTCCTCATTGAACTTGGCTATGCCATACTCTTCAATTTGTTTTTTTGAGCTTATGCCAAGCTGTTTCTCAACCTCAAGCTCTACCGGCAAGCCATGTGTGTCCCAGCCAGCCTTTCGGCGCACATGATATCCGCGCATGGTCTTGTATCGCGGGATAGCATCCTTGAAAGCACGGGCTTCAAGGTGGTGAATGCCCGGCCGGCCGTTTGCGGTCGGCGGACCTTCGTAAAATACAAATTCCCCCTTAGGAGCATCCTTCTCCAGAGTTTTTTTGAAAATATTTTTTTCCTGCCAGAAAGAGAGTATCTTCTCTTCCCTCTTGGCTCTGTCAGACTTTTCATTCATGGTGAATATCCTAGCACTAAGACCCTCTTTACAAAACCTTATGAGTATACCTGAAACATAAAGCCGGAGCGCGTATGCGCTCCGGCTGCTAATTCAAACGAACCCAGGAATCCGTGGCAGGGACGTTCTGCTAGAGTCATCCATGTCATCGTGTTCATCTCGAATCCGCACCTTCTGGATGACCGCAAGAACTTCATCAACCGCATCCTCCAACTTTTCGTTGGTAATGCAGTAATCGAACCACCCTCTCTGATCTATCTCGCTACGGGCGATCGCCAGCCTTCTCCAGATGTCTTCCTCACTCTCTCCCCGCCGCCTTTTCCTTATGCGCCTCTCGAGCGTTTCGAGGTCCGGCGGACGAATAAAGCAGCTCACGGCATCCGGATACAATATTTTGATTTGCCGGGCGCCACTGCAGTTGAGATCCATGAGAATGTTATACCCTGCACTGATTATCTCTTCAATAGCATCCTTGGGGGTACCGTAGAAATACCCTAAATGCTCTGCCCATTCTGCAAAATGTCGCTCGCCTACCAAATCAGCGAATCTCTCGCGTGTTCGATGATTGTAGTCATCCCCCTCTATCTCTCCTTCCATCAGGAGGCGAGTGGTGAATGAGACCGGCACTCGGAAGCTTTTGTCCTGCCAGCATACTGCCTTGATTATAGTGCTCTTGCCTGCGCAGGATGGACCACTAAAGGTAAGGATCATAATGCCTCCAAGGTTGGGAAAGGGTTCAATTTCTGTCAGAACTTTACAATAATAAAAGTTAATTGTAAATGCTGAGCTTTATATTCTCTCAGGAGCTGGAATACCCAGGACCTCTAATCCGTTCTTCATCACCTTATTGAAAGCCTCCACCACCGCCAAGCGGTAAAGCGCCTCCGGCGAATCGCCGATGACCTGCTCATGCGCATAAAAATTATTAAAAGCACCTGCAAGCTCTGTCAGATATGTTGTAACTAAATTCGGCGAGAAGCCGTGCATAGCCCTCTCGACCACTTCCGGAAATCTGTATAAAAGTTTTTCCACCTTCTGCACATTCTCTCTCACACCTTCTGGGTCTGCCTGCCCGTTTGCCTTCTCCAGAATCGAACAAGACCTTGCATATGCATATTGCAAATATACTCCGGAGTCTCCTTCTGTCGAAACAGACTTTTCCATATCGAAAATTATATTTCCGCCAATTTCCTGACGCAGGATCATATACTTGATAGCTCCTATAGCAACCTCCTCATTGCCTTCTGTCTTCTCCTTAACCTGCTCTAAGAGTTCTTCAGCAGTAATGACATCTCCAGTGCGCGAGGACATCTTACCTGTCGGCAAACGCAGCATGCCGTGAGAGATATGTTCTGTCTTCTCTGCAAGCTTCGGCAGAACTTGCTTCATCGCTTCAAGCAAAACCTTAAAGTAACCATCTACTTCATTGCCAGTTACTACAATGGATTTATCGTACGGATATTTTTCGTGCTTAACCTGTGCAAGTCCAAGCTCTTTAGCTTCGTATGTCGGCAAGCCTTCTGAATTTATGAAAACGCGGGTATGAAGTTTTGGGTCATATTTCTCCGCCTTGAAAACAACTGCTCCGTCAGATTCTTCAAACACCTTGCCAATATTCTCCTCGACGATTTTCTGGCCAACCTTTCCTGTCTCTGATTCAAAGAAAAAGTAATCAAACTTTGTTCCAAGTTTTTTATATATTTTTTCAAAAGCATCTAAACTTTCCTGACGCCCTCTCTCCCAAAGGTCTTTTACATCTCCTCCGCCTTCATATATTTCTTTGTTTATTCGCTGTATTTCTTTCTTCGCATCTTCATCATCTTCATATGCCCTGTTGCCTGCGGCATACGGATCTTTCTCCCCTTTCATCATTCCCCACACAGCTTTGGCTACATGCATACCCACATCACCCTGGTAGCAGGCTCTCTTAACCTCTGCTCCATTCCACTCAATGATTCTTGAAACAGCTTCGCCGACAGCATTAGACATCAAATGCCCGATATGGAATTCCTTGAATGGATTCGGGTCTGTGTACTCAATGATTGTTTTCTGGCCTTCTAGATTGTCATTCTTCCCAAAACTTTCTCCATTTTTAATAATTTCTCCAATGCTCTTTTTGAAAAATTCTTTAGACAGAAAGAAATTGATGAAGCCGCCCTTTAGTTCCACTCTTTCAACTTCCTTTGGAAGATTCGATTTCAAATATTCTGCAATCTCCTCACCCTTGCCTGTAATAATACCCGCATTCGTAGAGTAGTCTCCAAACTCTATGCGAGCCGGATGTTCCACCACAAAATTCATATCCCCTAGTCCAAGTTCGGAGAGTGCGTTCTTAACTGAATTTTCGATTTGCTGCTTAATCATTTTCCTGTGCTGCCAAAGCCATTTTCTCCGCGTGCTGAATCAGAAAGTTCCTCTGCTTCAACAATTTCCGGATTTTCCACCTTTTGAATCAGTATTTGCATAACCTTGTCGCCTTTATGAAAAGTATAGTTTTCTGGCCCAAGATTGAATACTGCCACAACGAGTTCGCCCCTAAAGCCAGAGTCAATCACCCCACCAAGAACTTTTATGCCGTGGTTCATTGATAGTCCGCTCTTATCCCAGCATAAGCCAACATATCCTTCTGGTATTTCAAGAGATATTCCGACTCTGATCTTTGCTGACCGGCCGCTTGGGACCTCCACATCCTCAAATGCGAAGAGGTCCATGCCGGCATCTCCGGGATGGGCGAAAATTGGCAGCTTAGCTTCTGGATGTAGTTTTTTAACCTTTAGAATCATAACTGTATATTCCTTAATCTTAATGATACCTGATTGCAGAAAAGCCTCAAAATACGTAGTATTGCGCCAGGCAACGATCTTTACAACTAACAGACAACGAAAGGATGACAGATGCATCCCACTTACAAGCCGTACGAGGAGAGAACGCCGGATACGCAGTATCGCGATTGTCTCCGACTCATTCTCGAAGAAGGAGAAGAAGTAGAGAGCCAACAAGGTGTTCCTGCTCTAACGTACATGGCTCCGCCGCCTATGCACTTCCTTCTTGAGAACGGCATTCCTCTCATCACGGAGAGGAATATCCCGTTTTGGAAAGCCGCAGTGGGCGAGATTTTTGCTTTCTTTAATGGGGTCAATTCTCTCGATGGACTCGAGGAGTTCGGCTGCAACTGGTGGAAAGATTGGTGGACTGAGAAAAAGTGCCAGAAGCGCGGTGTTCCTACGGGAACCGGAGGCTTAGGTGCTTATGGAGAAGCCTTCCACAATTTCCCTACCAGAGAAGGTCCTCCTTTCAACCAGATACAACATCTGGTGGAGCAGATCACCGATGAACCCCAGCTTCGCACCCACTTCGTGACCCCCTGGATTCCCCAGTACATCGGGCGAGGACGAGGCAAACAGCAAAAGACAGTGGTAGCTCCGTGCCATGGCTGGATGCATGCCCGTGTCCTACCTGGCATGCGTCTCGTGCTACATATGTTCCAGCGTTCAGCTGACTTTCCGGTAGGAGTACCGGCGAACATGATTCAGTATGGTGGTGGTGCTCTATTAGGACTTGCTCGGGCCACGGGAACAATTCCCTACAAGTATATCCACAGCTTCTCTGATGCCCACATTTATGTGGACCAGATTCCGTACGTGGAAGAGATGCTCAAGCGGGAGCCGCGCAAGCTTCCTACACTCACGCTGAATACCTACAGTACAAACATCTTCGAGATGCGTCCGGATGACTTCGAGCTTTCCGATTATAAGCCTCATCCGGGAATCAAGGGTATCCCAGTGGCCATCTAGCAGGAGGACTTATGCTCAAGATTATCGCTGCTGTCGCAGAGAATGGAGTTATCGGGAGGAACAATACCACCCCATGGCGACTCCGCGATGACCTGCACTGGTTTAAGAGGATTACTAAAGGTCATCCAGTAGTGATGGGAAGCAACACCTTCCGCAGTATAGTGTACGAATTAGGCCAACCTCTTCCCGAAAGGGACAATATCGTCTTGACTAGGTGCATTCCGTATGAGCGGCCTAACGTAACCTATGTACATGAGTGGGAGCCGATTTTGAAAATGTCTCAGCGTGAAGATATTTTCATTATTGGCGGAGCACAAGTTTACGCACTTGCCCTACCACATGCTGAGGAGCTTTATCTGACTCGCGTTCATGCGGAAGTCGAAGGAGACACTTTCTTTCCTGAATGGAATAAAGATACGTGGAGGCTTGTCTGGTCAATGAATCATCAAGCAGATAAACGCAACGAGTTCGACTTCACACGGGAGATACACAGGCGAATTCGATGAGCTTTGTGTTGGGAGCCGGCACTTTCGTGCCGGCTTTTTTTATTTCGAGAACCTGATAATATCTCGTACATGAAGAAATTGATGAATATATCCAACGCTCGCGTTCCAGCACAAAGAAAACAAATGGTAGAAATACAAAAGGAAGGCGTATGTCCATTCTGTCCAAAATACTTCAAAAAATATCACGACGCTCCTATTATTAAAGAAACAGACAAATGGCTTATAACTAAAAATGACTACCCGTATGAAGGATCTAAATTGCACTTATTGCTTGTCCATAAAAAGCACATAGAAAATGTCAGCGAACTTAGTCCTAAAGCGGCACAAGAATTGATACATCTAACCAAATGGGCTGAGAAAGAATTCAAAATGAAAGGCGGCATATTACTTATGAGATTCGGCAAGCCAGAATATACGGGGGCGACCATCACTCACCTTCATGCTCATGTTGTAGTTGGCGAAAAAGAAGGTAAAGGAAGGGAAAAACTAAAGACAAGTATTGGATTTCAAAAAAAGAAACAGACCCCCTGAATTATTTTCAGGAGGTCTGTTGGTCTACGACCTGAAAGATCTTGATGCCTGCACGTTCCAACAGGCCAGCCCCGTCCAGAACAGAATAACCAGAGCTGAAGTACAGCTCAGATATTCCTGTGTGTGCGAGAACATTGGCACAGTAAGGACAAGGGAAGGTGGTCACATAAAGGCGCGCTCCAACCGTGGAGACACCCTCTCTTGCTGCTTGAGCAATTACTGCAGCTTCGGAATGGAGGACGCTTGTTATCTCTATCCCCACCCCCCTCTTGAGCAGATTCCGAGGATCGCCCACAACATAAGGAGTATGGTCAGAAGGAATATGCCTGTTGCAGGCGACAATCTTCTTATCTCCGGAAACAAGCACTGCCCCCACTTGCCGCCACCAATCAGAACTCTGCTGGCTGACTTCCGAGGCTTCTTGCATGAACAGTTGGTGGACCCTTTCCGAAGCGATAGGAAAACCGTTAACAACTTCGCTTTCGGCAATTTTGGTCCTATCCCATCGAAGAAAAACTTTATCAAAGCTTACATCGCATCCGGCAAACATCTGCCGGGCAACTTCACGGGATTCTTCCTCATCTGCGAAGACAAGCTTCGACTCAGACTCCTTAAGAAGACGCGCATATGCCTCATCCATCACATACACATTCAGCCCGGGGCGGACTGCGGCGCAGACAGATAAAGACATTATGCGAGGATCGACTGCTCTAATTTCCTTTCTCTTCAGCCAATCAAATCGATTAATGATGTCTTGTCCGAAGATAAGCAGGGCGTCAGCATCAGGATGTCTATCAATGAAGTCAAGATATCCTTGATGCAGGACCGGCATATAGCATATAAGCGCTTTCATGATGCCGTTCCATTCTTCTTGAGACCCTCGTAAATCTCATGCACGAAAATCGGTATCTTGGAGACGAGTTCCTGCGTAAGATTCTCAGCTCCATCGAGCACCAGCTTGCGAACTTTCGCGCTTGTACTCGTTTCGGCTTGCCGAGGAAGGACAACAATATCTCCACATAATTTGGAGAGAGCAATGACTTCCTCCTCGTCGTACGTTCCCTCAACAGCTATTAGAACATCCGGATGAATGCTCTTGATAAGATACCACTTTTCGTCCTCAGCGCGTTTCAGCACAACAAGATCGACATACCTCAAGTGCGTAAGCATCTCAGCGCGTTCCTCTAGAGGAACAACAGGGCGATTTTCACCCTTGCGCTTGCGTGCTTTTGCATCATCGTCCACTCCAACTATCAAGACATGACCTTGATTTTTGGCTTCCCTTACATACCTTGCGTGGCCTATATGTGTGAGGTCGAACGTACCTTGAGTCAAAACTACTCGACACCCAACCTGCCTTGCCCTCTCGGCGAAGTCCACAGCCTGTCTCACATCATCCGTATACCTCTCTCGAGGTGTCAGGAAGGTGGACTGAGATGCCTCCTGAATGATCCTTCTCACCAGTTCGGCTTCCATTTTTTCCTCCTCAGAGTGAGTTTGATGGCTTTATACCCTATGGTCTGTCGTCAGTTTACTTATTAATAGACAAAAAATAAAACGACATACCGTAAATTCTATGGTCTAATTTAAAAGCAAAGCCCCGCGACAGCGGGGCTTTGTGGGCACAAAATTTTAAAAATTTATTTTACCTCGACACCCATGCTTCGGGCAGTGCCAGCGATAATCTGCATGGCACCCTCTACATCATTAGCATTGAGATCGGGCATCTTCTTCTCGGCAATTTCCTTGAGCTGAGACTTGGAGATAGAGCCTACTTTGGAAGTTACATTCTTGCCGGAACCTTTTGGCTTGCCGACTGCCTTGAGGATCAGCGCGGAAGCTGGCTCAACCTTGTAGGTCATGCCATAGCTTCTGTCATCATAAACCTCTACAACCACAGGCACAGTTTCGCCCATGCGATCCCTGGTCTCGTCGTTAAATCTCTTTACGAATTCACCTATCTGAATGCCGGCACCTCCGAGCACCGGACCAAGCTGTTGGCCGGGTACTGCCTGTCCTCCCGGAATCTGAAGCTTTAGAATTTTTACTACTTTTTTTGCCATAACTTTAGAGTGCTAGATTACCTTAAATCTTCTTGACCTGCAACGGGTCGAGCTCCACTGGGGTCTCGCGACCGAACATATTGACCAGAACTTTGACCTTGCCGCGCTCGTTGTCTATCTCGGAAACTTTGCCTTCAAGGTCCTTAAACGGCCCGTCCACAATAAGCACCGCATCGTCTTGCTGGAGATTGATAGTGTGTGCCGGCTTGTCTGCATTCATGCGAACAAAGAGCGCATCTACCTCCTTCTTGTCTATAGGCACCGGATACACACCAGAGCCGACGAAGCCGGTTACGCGAGGAGTGTTTCGCACCACATACCACGAGTCGTCAGTTACTATCATATCTACCAAGATGTAGCCCGGGTAAATCTTTTCTTCCTCCTCTACCCTCTTGCCTCCCTTTATCTTTATCTTCTTTTCCGTAGGCACTATGACATTAAATATCTTGTCTTCCATACCAAGAGACTCGATGCGCTGCTTGAGATTCCTCATCACCGCATTTTCATATCCTGCATAAGTGTGGATGACGTACCAGTTTCTTCCTTCTTCTATTTTTTGCTTAGCCATGTTTGATTAAATAAATTAGAGGACAAATTTCTGGAGTATAAGGGAGAAGAGATAATCGAAAAATCCTAAATAAAGAGAAGAGAGTATGGACACGGCAATAACCAGGATAGTAAGAACTATCGACTGCTTGCGAGTAGGCCAAGCCACGTGCTTCAGCTCTCCTCTGGAATCTTTGATGTAGTTAGAGATTTTCGACATACAATCTAGTTTTAAGGTCTAAAAAACGCCCCTCCTCGGGCGCGAAATTACTATACTATAAGAAAATAATGAATGCAAACAGAAAGGGCGCGCACCATGATATTTGTGCGCGCCCTTGTTAATTACGAATGAACTCCTTGGCTGCCGCATAAGCCTGATTGACTGCAACCATCGCGGCATGGGCGCCATCTTTGTCCGGATGAACCTTCTTGGCAGCCCTCCTGTAATACTTCTTGAGCGCTTTCTCCGTGAGGACTTCCTCATCTGGTATATCGAGCACCCGGCGCCACCATTGATGAGATTCGAGGCTCTGCGGGTTGAGAGGAGAAAAAGAAACCGAAGACGACAATGCATCAATATACAATTTCATCGTCTTCTGGTACATCGCCGCTGCTATTCGCCACTCCTCCTCGTAGACCCAAGGGTTTGCCATGCCTTCCTTCACACAGAAGATTACTTCTTTTCCTATGAGAGGCAATCTTGGCACTGACCCTTGGACTATATCCATACTGCCGTAAGAGACCATCACTCTTCCATGGAAATCCAAATGGAAAGGGATGCTCAATAGTCCGGTATCAAACATTCCGAATTTCTCCGAAATGTCGAAAGCGACAACCCATCCTCGTTCTGGCAAGCTATTCATGACTCCTCCTGAGCACTGAGTACGTGATTTAATCTTTTTCAATTATATCACAATAGACGAGTATGTCAAACATTAGAAAAGCCCCTCTTCTGCAGGGCTTTTCAAAATCAATCTTCTGATGAAATTAGTGAATCTCGTACACCACTGTCACATTCACATTAACCTTATTCTCTCCTTGAGGAATTGTAGGAACTGCACTTTCTTTGAAGACTGCTACATCATTACCTGAACCATAAACATAAGGCACAGGCTGACCAGCTGAACTGTCATAGTAAGTTACTACTTCGCCCAAGCGTACTCCCAAGTTGTGAGCAAGCTCTTTGGCACTCTCCTGTGCTTTCTCTATTGCCATCTCTCGAGCTTCTTGGATGACCTCTTCCGGGTTCTCAGTTGTGAAGTTAATGCCGGAAATGTTTGTAGCGCCAGCTTCTCCTACTGCTGCAAGCGCTTCTCCTGCAAGCTCTGTATCACGCAGCTTTACAGAGATAGAGTGAGTAGCTGTGAATCCGTCAGCAACCTGCCTTCCTGGAGGACAAGATACTGGAGTACATACTGACTGCTGATAAATGTACTTTGGATAAAGAGAATAGTTTGTAGTTTTGATATCTCTTTCTTCAATGCCGAGATTCTTGAGCGCAGCAAGCACGGTATCAACATTTTTTGTTACCTGCTCTTGAGCGGCAGATACAGTATCAGCATCGGCAGATACACTGAAAGAGAAAGTTGCCAAGTCCGGCACAGCGATTGCTTCGCCTGAACCTGTCACAGAAATAGTGTGCTCGGCCACAGCCGGCTCTCCCAAGCTTTTAACAGCTCCTATCACTTCCATAGCTAAAAATACTGTTAGAAGCACCAAGGCCATAAAACCTATCCGTATAAATCTTTTACCTTCCTCCCCTTTTATAAATTCATTCATGAATATAAAACTTAACTAATAAGTCTCAGCATTTTACCATACTTAGAATTAAGTCCTATCGAGGTTTGAAACGATAATCGCCTCTGGTGAGAGCACTGAAAGCTAAAACAGTAAAACTTACAGAAAGAAGGCCGAGAGCTATGCCGGCCAATATATCAAGGGTCCAATGCGCTCCTAAATAAAGACGAGAGAAAGATACTAGAGCTGCTCCTAAAATTGATCCTGCCACTAAAAACATTTTATGTAAGGTTCCTTTAGACCAACCAAAGAAAGCATGCGCCAAGGCAAAGAAGAAAGCTGTGGCTACCGTAGCGTGGCCGCTTGGGAAACTCCAGCTGGTGAAATCCAAGAATTCAGAGCCTGGGCGAGAAACTTGGAACACTTCCTTGAGAACCACGAATGACACTACGGAAAGAATCATTGAAGTTAAAAAGATAAGTCCATTGCGGATATCTTTCCTGAGAAATAACACCAGAGAAAGAAAGCAGGATATGAAAAACAGTGCAAATGGGCTGCCTATATGCGTAACGGCTATCATCAAGTTGGTCAGAAAAGGCGTGCGGATATGAGTCATTGCTTGTTCGATAGCAACATTGAGAGGAGTAAGATCTGTTCCAGACAACAGACCTTCTATGATGACTATAAGGACAAGACCCGACAGCATGTACACCAAGAGAAACAGAATGGTCTTGGCCCAATTCGGGGATAAATTCATGCTTATAAGCGTATCATAATTCTATCTTGCGCGTTATACTCTTTGCCATGAATCCGGTACGAAATAAATGTTATATTCCTTACGGCAATTTTATCAAACATAAATTTCGTATGAGATGAAAAATTTGCCTCATGCATTTTTTAACAGAAAAACTCTTGAAGTAGCGCCGGAACTTTTAGGCAAGATTCTGGTTAGGAAAATTAATGGAAAAATAATAAGAGAGAAGATAACAGAAGTTGAAGCTTATATCGGACCACACGACCTTGCCAGCCACTCTTCCAAAGCTAAGACTCGGCGCACTGAAGTAATGTATGAATCAGGCGGCAGCATTTACGTATATTTCATTTATGGCATGTACTGGATGCTTAATATTGTTACGGAAGAAAAAGATTTTCCCGCAGCGATTCTTATTCGCGGCACGGAAAATTTAAAAGGGCCGGGTATCTTGTGCCGAGAGCTTAAAATAGATAAAGGATTAAACGGCCGGAAGCTGGCGCCAGCTTCCGGCCTCTGGATAGAAGAAGGAGAACCTGTGCCGAAGAAAAACATTCTTCGCTCTCCGCGCATCGGAGTAGCCTATGCCGGCAAGTGGGCAGAAAAACCTTACCGCTTCACACTAAAAAATTAATTAAAAAGAAGCTTCTGTTCTTTATCCAAAATATTCAAAAGAATTTCAAAATACTTTGCAATCTCTGGTGAAAGAGAAACTTTATCTTTCTTATGTTTAATTATTTCTTCCATAGAAATATCATGGACTTTCCACGAATGTCCTTTGTCCAAATAAATATTAAGAACTGGTAAAATTTTATCCAAGGCATATACAAATCTGCTTTCCTTGTCTTCCCTCTTTTCATACGCAGATACTGCTTCCTGAAAATCTTTGAATTCAGGAAACTCGCTCTCTATTTGCTTTAGAGCTTCTTCTTCCTTTGTGTGCTTATGCGAATGATCGGCATGATTGAACGGAACATCGCCAGCATAAACTTCCACCAAATCATGAGCCAAAGAATATTTAAAAACTTTGCTCATATCAAGATCTAATCCTTTCGAGAAAATGATATACCAACCTACAATCGCAAGCTGGAAACTGTGTTCAGCATCATTTTCATTTCTGTCTTCTCTGGCAAGAATTACCTGGCGCCTTACTGCTTTAAATTTCTGAGTGAGTTCAATAAACCTTAAAAGTTCTTCCATAGAAGCAGTATACCACCCTGCAATTTTACAGAGCGGCTGCAATAGACAGAATCGCCCAAATACCTAAAAAGTTAGCTGTAAAGAAAACAGCAGGCAGCAATTTAGAATTAATCTTGGAAGCACCTAAGAGAAACAGCCCTACCTCGTCAGGGGCAGGAGAAGCTATAAGAAATATGCCTGCAATAAATGCAAACCATTTAAGCAAACCAAAGTGAAAACCTTTGATAATAAGCCTGCGGAAACGAAATACCTTGCCAGCTATCATCTCAGCACTCGTTAAATCTTTTCTAACGAGCAGAAGCAAACCGAGATCAACACACATAGCTCCCAATGCACCAAAGAGAGCGACAGCTAGCGGATGATAAGACTGGCCGATGGCTACAAGCGCCACCCCCGCAGGCGCTATGGTGAAGATTGAAGTAAAAAATGCTCCCGCCAGGAAGCTTGAGATTATAAGCGAGTCTCCTGTAGAAGCTAAGAAACTTTCTATAGCGCCTTCTTTTAAAAGAAGGTATGCAAGAACTATGCTAGCAAGAACGATAAGAGTATCGCGCAAAATATGATGAAGATACCTAACTCGAGCCATGTCTCATTATAGCTTGCTGAAGCTGAGGCATCTAGCTGAGAAAGTTAGTCTGGCACCTATAGAATCCTGCCATCTTCATCGGCCGGAGCACTAGGAAACATATTTTCATCCACATCATCCATTTCCTCCGGAAGTTCCGTCTCATCATTTTCATCCATAGGTTCATCCCTGCCTTCGAATCCAAAATCCCAACCTGCTTCATCTGCAGGTACAGGATCCTCATACCTAAAGCGCAACTCGTTGTCTTCAAAAGTGTTGAAAAACTCCTGCCAACTGATGACCTGCACATCCGGCCCCGGCTGACCAAAAACCAATGTTAATATTCCCTCACCTTCTGACCCGCTGACACCTTTGATAACGGCAGGCTCTCCGCCTTTCTCTTCTACCCATTTGCGGATCTCATCATGATCTGTGGTTCTGTAAATTGCCATGTTTTATGTATTTATTAGGACGAGATGATAAGTCTTTCGTTACTATCTAGTTTATTGCTAGTTTATTAATTATATCATCCCAAGAATGAACCCTAGTTACAAGAGGAGAATTTATTGATTTCTGGTTCCAAGGTGAATCCAGAAGAAAAACAGGTATACCAGCTGAAGATATATCCTCAGCATTATGCAAAGCATCATCTATAAACACTTCAATCCCCAGTTCTGCACAAATGTCCTTCTTATTTCTCACTGAGTTATCAAAAATGCTTTTCCTGGTGAAGTGAATTCCCTTAAACCTGTTTGTAAAATTCTTCCCTAACCATGCCTCAATCCTATCTTTCATCTCTTCCGGCGAAGCTGTAACAATGTGAAGTTCATTTGCCTCAGCTAATCTTGCCAGAGCTTCTGGAGCGCCTTCGATAGGCTCTGCTTCTGCATGGTGTTCGGAGTTATAGAATTCATGCAGCCTTTTCAATACATCTTCTTTAGTAATATCAAAAGATTCCTCAAAAAATGGAGAAGTTAAATTCTCTCTTGCATAAGCCGTATCATAATTTAAGTTAAGGAATTTGATGAATGTTCCATTCAAGTTAAGAAGAGTATCATCCAAATCTATTCCAATTATTTTCATTTTTGGGTGCCTACCGGGACGCTACGCTATCTCACTCCTCGGAAACCCTCGGTTTTCCGACGGGCTTCGCCCTGCCTTCCTCCACGGGGAAACTAGAGTTTCCCCGACCCCCTTCCTGTTCGATTCCCGTTTAGCTTTTCTTAAGATAACAAAATTGCCCTTCATTAGAAAGGACAATCAATTTTGTATCTTGGGTGCCTACCGGGAATCGAACCCGAATTGCAAGTTCCACAAACTTGAGTGTTAACCGTTACACCATAGGCACCATCTTGCCAGCTAATTATAGCCTAGCGGGAATTCTTTTATATCATTATCAGAAGACTTGGTCACGTAGAGGACTAGAACTTCTCGAAAACCCTCGGTTTTTTGTGCGCGGGAGAGGACTTGAACCTCCACGCCCTAAGGGCACATCCACCTCAAGGATGCTTGTCTACCAATTTCAACACCCGCGCAAAGCCTTATATATTTACCAAAGAGGACAAGTTTATATTACTTTTCCTCCGAAGTTTCTTCAACTGCCTCTTCTGGAGCTTCGGAAATTTCTGCCTCCAGGACATCATCTTCCGGCTCGTCTTTAGCCAATCGAATATTTCTCATTTGTCTTCGGATATCCTTGGCAGCCTTTTCTCTGATGTGATAAAGCTTGGATCGGCGAACCTTTGAACGCTTGAGAACTTCTATTTTATCTATCATAGGAGAATAGAGCGGGAAAACTTTTTCTACTCCAACGCCGGAACTTACTCTGCGCACGGTAAAGGTAGCTCCTGCTTCCTTGCCATGCTTGCGAGCGAGCACTAAACCCTCAAAAGCCTGCAGGCGAGTCTTTCCTTTTTCTTGGATTTTCTGCCAGACGCGAACTGTGTCTCCGGCTCGGAAGTCGATTTTCTGTCTGTCTTCTATCTTTACTGGTGATAATACTCTATTCATAGTGGACATTAATCTAACACAATATATTCAACCTTGTCGAGAGCATTCTGAAAATCCTCAGGATATGGGGCTTCCACTTTAATTTCTTGGCCGGAGACATTTATAAAAGATACTGAACGAGCATGCAGAGCCAAACGGTCAAAACCAAGGAGTAGAGGCTTCTTCGGAGCATATAACTTGTCTCCAACAAGCGGGTGATGAATGGCTTTGAAATGCACTCGTATCTGATGCGTCCTGCCGGTCTTGGGTTTTGCTTCAACAAACGTAGCTTTTTCCTCAGGCAGTCTTTTAAGAGTCTTGAAATATGTCAGCGCTTCCCTCTTTTCTCCTCTGGCGCCTTTTTCAGCAGACTTCTTTTTGAAGTTCGATGCACTTCTGCCAATAGAGAGCCGGATTGTACCGAAATCATCCTTTACCAATCCATATACAAAAAAATGATAAATCTTTTCTATCTCTCTGTTTTGAAATTGCTTCTTTAGTACATCAAAACCTTGATTAGTTTTAGCAAGAAGAAGCACTCCGCTGGTTTCTCTATCTATCCGATGCACTACACCCGGCCTCTCAATTATCTTTCCATTTCCGACATTCATTGGCTCACCTACATTCTTGGACTGCGGATACTTTAGAGCAAACCACTCGGATACGCTCGGCTCTTCTGTCCCGCCATCCGGATGCACTACAAGTCCAGCAGGTTTGTTGATTACAAGGATGTGTTCGTCTTCGTATAGAATGTAGGAGTCCAAATTAGTCATGTGCTCCCGCCAGGAATCGAACCTAGAACTACTCCTTAGAAGGGAGTCGTTATATCCATTTAACTACGGGAGCAAACGAAGATTAATGAAGGAGCTGGCTCGTTCATTATATCCGAGTGCAGCTCACGCCGCCTTAGCGACAGGGAGCATGGTGGGCGATGAGGGACTTGGTCACGCATAATTTTCTGCTGAAAATTTGCTCGACCCCGCCTCGCGCCGACGCGCTCCGGCTTTCAAGTACCTCTTCGCTACAAAACGACATTTCACTCGAAGAGCTTGCTCGCTCTTCTCGCGAGTCGTTGTGGGCGATGAGGGACTTGAACCCCCGACCTTTCCGGTGTAAACGGATTGCTCTACCAACTGAGCTAATCGCCCTGAATGGCACGATATTACCACATATTGTATTCTTTTTGCACGGGCACGTGGCGGAATTGGTAGACGCGCTGCGTTCAGGTCGCAGTCCTCGCAAGGGGGTGGAGGTTCAAATCCTCTCGTGCCCACTACATTTAGTTTATCTTAGTACCGGCAGGAATCTCATCTGAAACTCTCAAAACAGAAAAAGCGCCATCTTCTGAAGAGGCAGCAAGGAGCATTGCCTGACTTTCCATACCCATCATCTGCCTTGGCTCGAGGTTTGTAGCGAAAGCGCATTTCACACCGGCAAGATCTTCAGGATGCGAAAAATATTTTTTAATACCGGAGAGTACTTGGCGAGGCTCCCCTTCTGCAAAATCTACTGAGAGTTTGAGGAGCTTGTCGCTCTTTTCTATCGGTTCGACAAAAAGTATCTTGCCGATTTTTATCTCAACTTTTTTGAAATCATCTATAGAGATTGTCATTTGTTTGAATCAATAAAACTTTTAAGTATTAGCGCCGCTGCAGAAGCATCTGTCATACCAGTCTGCCCTTGAAGCTGGCGTGCTTCCATGGTTGTGAAAACTTCCGGATGCAAGAAAACTTTTACACCAGCTTCTTCAAGCTCGGATTTGAAATCAAGAATTTTTTTCATTATGGGATTGGGCGTGCCGTCCAAATTCCTTGATTCACCTAAGACAGCAGCTTCAACCCCTTCCTTCTCTATCAAATCCAAGACTTTCTTAAAGAGATTTTCATCATTGGGTAAAACTTCCCTAGGCAAAGCAAATTCTCCGGATTCATCCGTAGAAGCTATGCCGACCCGCTTCTCTCCGTAATCTATTCCTATCAATCTCATCTGTTTGAATATAGCAGTTTTTATTAGAAACTGCTTCTTTTCTGATGTATTATTAATACATGACTACAGAATCTATAAACAGCGCCGCTGACTGGTTTGGGATGCACCCAATTGTCCTTGTTGGATTAGTATTATGGATACTTTTCTGGAAAGGTTTAGCTTTATGGAAAGCTGCCAGCTTGAGACAAAGATACTGGTTTGTTGCAATCTTGGTACTTAACACACTTGGAATACTGGAAATAATTTATTACTTCTTCGTTGCTAGAAAATACGAAGTGGAAGTGGTAGATGAGAGATAGATTGCTTTAAGAAATTTCTTGTGTTTTGATATTCAAACCAGGAGGGGTGGCAGAGTGGTCTATCGCACTTGTCTTGAAAACAAGAGTGTCGCAAGGCACCGTGGGTTCGAATCCCACCCCCTCCGCCAAACATTAGCCTTTACTGATGAGTTGTGGCATGATTTTATTAGTCATCGCGTTCTTCTTAAATCCTTGAATTGGAGGCAGCTATGCGCGTCAGCAATTCTGTGCCTATCTCCTTCGAGCGCGCCAAAAGGAACAGGCAGGTGAAGATTCTGCGACAAATCGGGAATGACATCGCTGCTCTGAAGAAAGCATTGGTGAAGGTTCGCGAGGAGCTTGTTGCTTATCCTCAATACGAACGGCAAACCCGGCACTGGCTCGAAGACGAGACTGCCAAGATGTATGACGGGCAGCTCGATGGAATTATCCAGTCCTTCACAGACACTTCTCCAGGAAATGGCACTGCCATAGTTGCTCTCAAGGATCTCAAGTTCTATATCGACGGCATGCACCGCAATTCACCCCCACTCACAACCATGAAGAGAATCGAATCGATGCTGTCCGCCATTGAGAAATTCGAAGATCAGCTCACTGCCGAGCTTCATCCCCTGCCTCCTGCGGCCTGACGGCAGCTCCCGTCAAACACCCTGCCAGCCTGTGCAATCTGGCAGGGTGTTGTTTTTTATGTGCTAAAATTATTTTACAAACATGCGCAGAGAATCCTTCAAAATGGAATGGGGTGCGCCGGAATATGAACACAAGGAGCGCAGCGCCGACTGGTTCTGGGCCATGGGCATAATCGTCACAGCCATAGCCATCACCCTTATCATTTTTGGCAACATCATACTTGCCATCTTAATATTGATAAGCGTTTTTTCTCTGACCCTCTTTCTTAATCACGAGCCCGAGATCATAGATGTCTCAGTTACAGAAAAAGGTATTACTAGAGAAAACATATTCTACCCATATTCGACCCTGCAATCCTTCTGGATAGATGAAGAGCACTCACATCCAAAAATACTTTTGAAATCAAAAAAATTTTTTATGCCTCTTATAGTAGTTCCTTTGGGAGACAAAACAGATGTAGATAAGCTGCACTCGAACTTATCAAAATTTCTTGAAGAGGAATATCACGAGCTTCCTTGGGTAGAAAAATTCTTGGAATATTTGGGGTTTTAATTTTCATCCTCTTTTATAAATCCCCCCGCCTGATGTTCCCAGAGCGAAGTGTAGACTCCTTTCTTATTTTTCAAAAGCTCTTGATGCGTACCATCTTCAACTATCTCTCCTTCTTTAAACACGAGTATTCTATCCATTTCACGGAGTGTTGAAAGGCGATGAGCAATAGCGAAGACAGTTTTACCTTCCATCAGAGCATGTAATGACTCCTGTACAGCTACTTCGCTCTCGCTGTCCAGAGCGCTTGTCGCCTCATCAAGAATAAGAATAGGGGCATTTTTAAGAAAAGCTCGAGCAATAGCTATGCGCTGCCTCTGACCGACAGAGAGTTTAACCCCGCGCTCACCCACCAACGAATCATATTTGTCAGGTAAGGATTCTATGAAATCATGTGCTTGAGCTTTCTTGGCCACTTCTATCATTTCTTCTTCAGTAGCATCAAGCTTGCCGTAGAGAATATTCTCACGAATAGTGCGATGGAACAGCATCGGCTCTTGCGGTACGACCGAGATATTGCCGCGTAAACTATTCTGCGTAACATCTCTTATATCCTGGCCATCTATGGCAATGCTTCCGCCGCTTACATCATGCTGGCGCAGAAGGAGCTTCATGAGAGTGGTTTTACCTGCTCCACTCGTACCTACTATGCCAACCTTTTCTCCTCCTTTTACCTCAAGAGATAGGTCCCCGAATATTCCCCTGCTGTCTCGGTCGTAAGTAAATGCGACATTCTGGAAGCTGACAGAACCCCCACTTATCTCCAACTTTTTGGCACCAGTCTTGTCGATAATACTGTGCGGCTGAACAATTTCATTCAAGCCGTTTTTCACCTCACCGTAAAATTCCATAATGTTGTTTAGATGCTGGCCAATATGAGTCAGAATCCTCATGAATCCCATAGTAAGAGTTGTTATCATCACCAGCTCGCCGGCGCTTATCTCAGTTCTGGACCAAAGCACAAATGCCCAGACAACAATCACAGAAATAAATACCCAAACGATTACATTATTAAAGGCAAGCACCTTCTCCCGGAAATTGTTGCCCTCAACGTCTGCTTCTCGATGTTCATCTATAGCCTGCTCCAACCTATCCAGTTCATGGTTGCGCCTTGCATACTGCTGAACGGCAGCGATATTCATCACGGCATCTACAACCTGCCCCTGCAACCTTGCTTTGGTTTCTGCCATTTTCTCGGAAAGCCTTATTTGTTTTCTAGTAAGGAAGAAGTTAATGGGTATAAGCATCGCAAAACCTGAAGCGAACATTATCGCCAAGGTATTGGAAGCAGAACCTATAAGCAGTAGAGTTATGCCTAGTGAAAACAAAGTTCCTAAAATGCTATGAACAAAATGGCCTATAAGGCGAGAAATATTTCCTGAGATAATATTAACCTTGCTTGAAAGAGTTCCGGAAAATCTATTGTTGAAATATGACAAGCTGTGGAGAGACAGATATTCAAAAAGCCTTTTTATCGCACTGGTGCGAGCGTGAACAGTTAGATAGTTCATCATGAAGCCGTTTGTTCTTATCACGATCACTGTTAGCAGAAGAAGTGCTGGACCGGCAAAAATCCACAAGAATACCGTTTGTAGAGAACTGGAGCCTTGCTCGTACAAATACGCAGAATCTACAAAACCTTTGAGAGCATATTGAGTCAGGTCGCTGAATAACTGGTTCAAGAAGGCCAGCACTATCGCAGCAAAAAGCCACTTCCAATAAGGTTTTACTGAAAACCATATAAATGAAAATGGCGTGCTAGGGATACTGGTAGAAGATTTTTGTTGCATTAAAATATTCTAGCAAGAAACTCATCGGCTGTGGCGGTGCTTGGGGTTATAATTGCTATGTGGTAATCTAAACGGCGTTAAACGCTCCCGTCGTTCAATGGATAGGATATATCTTTGCGGAAGATACGATGCAGGTTCGATTCCTGCCGGGAGCACTAGGAGATTTTCTTAATAATTTTGACCAAGCGAGACTTCCTGCGAGAGGCAGTATTCTTGTCTAATGTGTTTGCCTTGGCTGCCTTGTCGAGTGCCTTCTGTACAGACCTCATCTGTTCCTCAGCACCTTTCTTATCGCCGGCAGCTACCAGCTTCTTTAGAGATTTAACTTCTTTGGAGACATTGGCCTTTCTGGCAAGATTGAAAGAGCGCTTTGTCAGAGACGCTCTGTAGGCCTTCTTAGCTCCTCGTGTTATTGGCATGCGGAGAATGCTACACTAATTACAACATGATATCAAGCCTTTCAGGTACAGTTAGATACAAAGACATGCATTCTCTTATAGTGGATGTGGGGGGAGTTGGCTACAAAGTGCATACACCTACAGACTTAACTTTAGATGCTGACATAGGCAACTCCATATTCCTATGGACACATCAGGTGGTGAGAGAAAATTCACTCGATCTTTTCGGCTTTTCAGACAAAGAGCATTTAGATGTATTTGAACTTTTGATAACCATTTCAGGCATTGGCCCGCGCACAGCTCTTGGCATATTAAATGTCGCTACCCCTGTCATGCTACGACAAGCAGTCTCAAGCGGAGATACTTCATATCTGACCCGAGTTTCAGGCATAGGTAAAAAGAATGCAGAAAAAATAGTTATCGAGCTCCGAGACAAGCTTGCCTTGAAAGAAAACGAATCCGTTGGAGATTTGCGTGCAGAGAGTGATGCTCTCGAAGCCTTGGTATCTCTTGGATACACAGAGAAAGATGCCCGTGATGCACTTAAAGAAATTTCTCAAGAAATCGAAGGCGCTTCAGAGAGAGTTAAGCATGCTCTTAAAGTTTTGGCTTCTAAAGGTTAATGAGGGCTAAATCTAAAATTCGAATTAAAACTGGCCTCTAACAGCAAGAAGCTGTAAGCTAGGCCCATGCCAGAACTACCGGAAGTACAAACCACCGTCAACGGCATCAACCAGACCGCAAAAGACCTTAAGATTCTCGATGTGTGGACTAGCTACAACAGCTCCTATCATGCAGGTAAGGACAATATTAAAGATCCTAAGTTCTTCAAAATTTTTAAAAAATCAGTAGTCGGTGAAAAAATATTAAAAGCAGAACGGAGGGCAAAGAATATTCTCATTCATCTCTCTGGCGGCAAGGTCATCATTATCCACATGAAGATGACCGGCCATATAATGTATGGCAAATACCAGAAGCGCGGCCGAATATGGTCTCCTATCGAGAAAGGTCCTCTCTCAGATCCCTTCAATGCTTTCATTCGATTTGTTTTGATGCTAGAGAACGGCAAGCACTTGGCACTCTCAGACATGCGCAAGTTTGCCAAAGTTACGCTGGTTAAAGAAAGCGAGCTTGACCAGTGTCTGCACTTGCAGCACCTAGGCCCGGAGCCTCTTGAGAAAGATTTTAAATTTTCAGATTTTGATTTCCAATTAAATAAAAGATCGAAAGGAAAAATAAAGCAGGTTCTCCTGGATCAATCTCTTATTTCAGGCATTGGCAATATATACTCCGATGAGATCCTTTGGAGAGCAGGCGTGCACCCCGAGTCAATAGAAGAAAAAATTCCGGAGAAGAAAAAGCGGGAGATGTTTAAAGTAATGAAATCAGTTTTGAAAGAAGGCATCGACTTCGGCGGAGACTCCATGTCCGACTACAGAAATATCAAAGGAGAGAGAGGCAAATTCCAAGAGCGACATCGCGCATACAGAAAGACCGGAACTAAGTGTTCTAAGCGCGGATGCTCCGGCGTTATAGAACGCAAAGTAGTTGGAGGCCGTTCGGCCCACTTCTGCCCCGTGCACCAAAAATTATACAAATGAAAACCTGCATATTAATCCTTGATAACATTCGAAGCGTCGAAAATACCGGCTCCATTTTCCGCACCGCAGAAGGGCTTGGGGTTTCGAAAATTTATCTGGTTGGCATAACACCGGCCCCTTTAGATAGATTCGGCAGAGAAAGAAAAGATTTTGCCAAAGTCTCTCTGGGCGCAGAGAAAATGGTCGACTGGGAATACTTTAAAGATGCGAAAGATCTTATAGAAGACCTGAAGCATCAAGGCTTTCAGATAATTTCTCTTGAGCAAACAAGAAACGCTTTGAACATGAAAGAATTTGAGTCAGAACACAACTTTGCCCTTATAGTAGGCAATGAAGTAGAAGGAGTTTCGACAGAACTATTGAAACTCTCTGACGCACACGTGCATATACCAATGCAGGGAAAGAAAGAATCTCTTAATGTTTCAGTGGCGACTGGAATAGCTTTATTCATGCTAATATAAAAGTATGTTAAACACATTCCCAGAACTTCTAACTTACTCAACTTTAGGACCGTTCTTATTGCGAGTTGTAATAGGTCTCATATTCATAGACCTTGGTCTTCTTAAATTTAAAGGAGAGAATAAGCGCTGGGTCAAAACTTTTAATACTCTCAGATTAAAACCTGCCGAAGGATTGGTTTCAATATACGGACTCATTCAACTAGTAGGCGGTGCTCTTCTCCTTTTCGGAGCATGGACTCAGATAGCGGCTCTCGGCTTTGCTATCTTCATGGCTATCGAAGGCTACATCGAATGGACAGAGGGTTCGATACTCAAGCGTGACATGGTCTTTTACATTCTCCTCTTCACAATATCACTCTCTCTCCTGTTGACTGGCGCCGGCGCCTTTGCCATAGACATGCCACTTTAAAATGAAAAATTTTTACAACATAACTAAAGAACAACTTATAACTCTCTGGGCCTTTGCTATATTCTTCGCATTTTATGCCAATGGCACTTACAACGATATTCTTGATGCCCTCTCAATAACACTGCTGTTTGGAACTCTTTTCTATACTTTCGGATGGAAAAATTATCATAAGGTTAAATCTGAATAGCAGCAGGAGGTGTTTCTATTTCGACAAATATTTAATTTTTTTGTATAGTTTCTGGCATTAAGCCCCTATAGCTCAGCCGGTAGAGCAGCTCCCTTTTAAGGAGAAGGTCCTAGGTTCGATCCCTAGTGGGGGCACAAAGCCCGAGAAATTTTGCGAGCCCCGCCTGCTGGCAGGCGGAACGACGAGCGTATTATCTGACCACCATTACTTACTATGATTTTGGCAGTGGATATGCTATTTTCCTAACAGGAAACACGCACAAACATCCACCGAGAGCCGAGGTAGTCATGGAACGCATGAGCTTGAGCGATTACGTAGACGAGCTGCGTAGGGACTACGCCGAAGATGAAGTTATTATGGCAGCAAGACAATACGCAGAGATCCTGCGTGCAGAAGGTAAACAGGTAACTGTAGCTGAAGTTCAGACAGCAAATCTTCCACTCGTTATTCTTGATGACCTTAAATAGTCCAACCCTGTTGGGCTATTTATTTTTTACAACCCCAATAACATTTTCTCCAACAAAGTTTCAATCTCCTCTTTTCCTCTTCGGGCATTGTGGTAGCCGATAACTAGCTCCTCTGATAAATCCTCCAGTTCGTTTCCTTGAAAATTCTTTAAGTAACCTTTGGCTTTGCTGTATGGATAGGCTTTCATGCCAGCTTCGTCAGCAGTGCCAGTTTTCTTTGCTAAAAGGAGCGACTTGATCTGCCAGACGATTTTGTAAAAAACTTCTTCTGGAGCCATGCCGGCAGCCAGAGCCTTCCTGTAGAGAACCCAGGCACTCCTTTTGTCTCTGGCTCCAAAGGCGTCTGTTAGAGCGAAGATATTGAAATCAGTTTTCCCTTTTGAACCCACAAGGTCTGTCTCTTCTTCGACGGCCGCAAGATCAACATCCACTACTTCGTCAAAAATATTTTTATGATAGAACTCTTCCATAACTATTTGGAAATAGACTCTGTCTCTCCCCAGTTATAACCCTCGCTTGCTTCGACAATCACCGGCACTCCGAGTGATTTATCTTTCGGAACCACATTCTCCATTACCGATTTAAACTTCTTCGCAAGACTCTCGACCTTCCCCTCTTTCACTTCATAAACAAGTTCGTCATGCACTTGCAAAAGAAGGCGGGCGCTGTCTTGGAGTTTGTCTTTCTTTAAATATTCATCAATTTCCCGCATTGCTATTTTGAGCAAGTCCGCCTCGGTACCCTGTATAGGAGCGTTGATAGCCATGCGCTCGGCTTGAGCTCGCACATAAGGCAGAGGTGATTTGAATCCGGAAAAATATCTTCTTCTGCCAAACATTGTTTCCGTATATCCCTTCTTTTCGGCCTCGGCTTTTATTTCATCCAGATACTTCGTAAGGCCGGTAAAAGTTTTAAAATATTCATTATAAAATTCCTGAGCCTCTTTTCTGTCTGTGCCAAGATTAGTCTTTAAAGCATTGACTCCCATGCCGAACAGGATGCCAAAGTTTATAGTCTTGGCTTTAATGCGCATTCTCTTATCCACATCTTCCGGAGGTACATTGAAGACTCTTGAAGCAACTCCCGTATGCACGTCTTCGCCATTTTTAAAAATTTCTATCAGCTTCTCATCGCCGGAGAGAATGGCTGCAATACGAAGCTCTATCTGTGAATAATCCAAAGTAATAAGCTTGTAACCTTTCTCTGCGACAAAGGCATTCCTTATAACTCTGCCGAGCTCTGTTTTTACCGGAATATTCTGCAAGCCAGGATTCTGAGATGCCATGCGGCCGGTAGCTGCTCCAGCCAAGATAAAGGTCGAGTGGAGGCGGTCTTCATCATCAAGTAGTGGCGGAATGGCGTCTATATAAGTAGAGAGAAGTTTGGAGAGCTCTCGATAGTCTAGGATGCACTGAATGATAGGATGGCTGTCCTTGAGTTTAATTAGCTCTGATTCCTTGGTAGAGAGTGCTCCTGTCGGGGTCTTCTTCTGCCTTGTGCCTCCAAGGCCCAACTTTTCAAAAAGAATTTTGGAGAGAACTTTAGGCGAATTAACATTAAACTCTTCTCCGGCATGTTTCCATATCTCTGCCTCCAGCCGGTTAAGTTCTTTGTGGTATTTTTTAGATAATTTTTCAAGCAGCTCTTTATCTATTTTGATGCCAACTTCATGCATTCTGTCGACTACAGGTATGAGAGGCTTCTCTATATCTTCATAAACTTTCCTGACATTTCTCGCATCAAGCTCTTTCTCCAGAACTTTACGCGCTTCCTCAACAGTTTTTGATTTAGTAAACCTAAACACGTCTTCTATATCCGGATTTGTGTAATTTGAATCTATAACCCACAGCATCAGAGGAAGCTCTTTTGCATCTTTATCACCAGGCTCCACAGAAGCAGCAAGATTTTCCGGCTCCTCAACAACTGCTCCTGCATTTTCTTCACTGCTGCCACCACCTAAAAGCTTTCTTACTTTTTCTGTCATCGTACGGAACTCAAGCTGTGTATAAAGCTCGCTAACTTTTTCCATATCAACGCACTCTTTCCATTGCCTAGGCAGAGAGAAATTTATCGGCGCATCCGTGCGGATAGTCGCAAGAGTCTTGGAGAAAACAGCCTCCTCTTCCCCTTCATTTAAAAGTCCGATGATTCTATCCTTAATTCCTGCTTCTTTAAGCTTTTCAGGATTCTTTTTTAAAACCTTATAAATATTTTCAATGGAACCGAACTCGGATATGAGCATGGTGGCAGTCTTCTCTCCAATGCCGGCAATGCCGATGATGTTGTCTGAAGGATCGCCTCGCAGGCCTTTGAAGTCGGGCAAGAGCTTGGGTGGAAATCCGAACCTGTCTTTCACTGCTTGTTCGTCGTAAAGAATAGTGTCTTGAATGCCTTTCTTCAGCGTATAAACTTTAACCCTACTGCCGTCTATGAGCTGAAGAGTATCCATGTCGCCGGAGGCGATAACCACTTCTATACTTTTATCTTTCTTTAGGTCGCTTGCTATGGTGCCGATAATGTCGTCGGCTTCAAATCCGGGATGCGAGTATATTGGTATGCCCCAAGCCTTAAAAACTTCTTTGGCTTTCTCGAGCTGAGTATGCAGAGCATCATCGGTTTTAGCTCGACCGGATTTATAAGCATCATAAGCTTCGTGTCTATGAGTCGGTCCAGGCAGATCGAAGCAAGCAACGACATAATCAGGCTTCAAATCTCCAAGCATCTTGATGAGCATGGTTGAGAGACCGTAGAGAGCTCCGGTAGGCTCACCTTGCGAAGTAGCGAACTCAGGCAAGGCATGGTAAGCGCGATGAATTATTGCATGCGAGTCGAGAAGAACTAATTTTTTGTGCTCTGTTTTCTTAGGCATAGGATATTTCTCTCGTGTTTTCGTCTATAAATTTAAGTGATACTTCTATTGCACTCTGCGGGATAATACCCGCAACATTCTCAGGCCATTCTATAAATATCAGATTCTCAGACTCATTGATGATTTCCTCCCAACCGAGGTGCAGAAGCTCGGATTCTTCTTCTATCCTATAAGCATCTATATGCACCAGATTTTTAAATCCCTTCCAATCTATAGAATAAACTTTTTGGATAACAAATGTCGGGCTGTGCATATTCTCTTTCACTCCTATTATATCTCCAACCGCTTGAGTGAAATTGGTTTTACCCGCTCCAAGGTCTCCTTTAAGGGCGACAACCGTGGCAGAGTTCCTTGCTTCTATGGAATTCAGAAAGTTTCTGGCAATTTCTTTAGTATCTTCAGCGCTCTTAGAGAGGTGTCTCATACAGAGGCATTCTAGCATTTTGGGCGCAAAAAAGGGCAGGAGCGGTTTGCTCCTGCCCTTTGATTGAACCGGACTCATCTCCGACACCCGCCGGACTGATAATCCGACGTTTCCAGATCATCAATCTCCCAGACTTCCTCCGAAGGCCCGAGTGCGGAAGAGTTTGAGTCATAGACACGCCTTACCTTTGTGCCTAGGGGATAGTTAGTCCCTATGGCAAAACCTTTCGCGACCAGGATCTTTTCCTGGTCGTCGAGAAGGTACAATGGGATTGGTTCCGACTCGTTGTATTTGAGTTTGGGAACCACGACTTCCCCGCGGCCATCCTCGATCTGAAGCCATGAACCGGCGCACTGGTTTATGGCTGTCATGTACATATTAGCACCACAGCCGCTCACCACGAGCGTCATGACAAGCCCGAGCGCAAGCATCAATCTTTTCATAACAACCTCCAGAAAAAGTGAGCGGATCGGCTATCGGCTGTTTATTCCAAGGAACTTATACTTTAATTATATCACACTTTGTATGTAAAAGTCAATAGCTTAAATGAGGCTATTTTACCCCAGAAACTACCAGTTAAAAGCTAAAAGCTGTTACAATTATTAAATGGTTCAGTTCAATGAAGAGAAACAAAAAGAGAAGCTCGCTAACATGCGGGCCAAGGAAGAAGAACGTTTGGCCGAAATTCTATCAAAAAAGTACGGTGTTCCCTACATCGATCTTTCTGTACATCCTATAGATACTGATGCTCTAAGAATAATAAAAGAAGAAGATGCTCGAGCGGCTGAAATTGCCATTTTTAATGCAGTTGATAAAGACATAGATGTCGCTGTTCTCTCCCCTGAAAGCGACAAGGCCCAAGCGGCTATAGAAGCACTGAAAGAAAGAGGTTACAGACCGAGAATCTACATGGCCTCTCATGCCAGCCTAAATAAAGTGTGGGACAGATACAAAGAGATGTCTTATTCTTCTGAAACCAGAGCCGGAGCCTTGGATATTTCTAATGAAAAGATAGTAGAGACATCGGAAAAAGTTCATTCTCTCAAAGACATTAAAGGGCTTATAGATGAAGTTATGGGATTGAAAAAGGCCTACCGCATATCTCATATCTTGGAAATCATGCTCGCCGGCGCCCTCTCCCTTAAGGCATCAGACATACATCTTGAGCCAGAGGAAAGCAAAGTTCGTCTCAGGTATCGCTTGGACGGCGTCTTGGTCGATATTCTTAATTTCGATAAAAATACCTACGACCTGCTGCTCTCGAGAATCAAACTTTTATCCGAGCTGAAGCTAAACATAAAAGATGCCGCTCAAGACGGAAGATTCTCCATTAAAATAGGCAGCTCTGAAATAGAAATCAGAACATCTATCCTGCCGGGGCCAAATGGCGAATCGCTCGTACTTAGAGTCCTTAACCCAAACTCTATTGCCGTAGAGCTTGAAAAGCTCGGCATCCATCCGCTGCTGCTTGAAATAATCAAAAAAGAAATACAGAAGCCGAACGGTCTTATTCTTACTACCGGCCCTACCGGCTCAGGTAAAACCACAACTCTCTATGCTTTCTTAAAAAAGATTTACAATCCGGAGATCAAAGTTATAACCATAGAAAACCCTATCGAGTACCACATAGAAGGCATTGTTCAAACTCAGACCGAAGAACATTACACTTTTGCTGAGGGTCTGCGCAGTGCATTGAGGCAAGACCCAGATGTCATAATGGTTGGAGAAATCCGAGATGATGAAACAGCGGAAGTAGCCATAAACGCAGCCCTTACCGGACACTTGGTACTCTCTACTCTCCACACCAACAATGCTGCAGGCTCATTCCCAAGGCTCTTGGATCTTGGAGTTAATCCTAAGGTCATAAGTTCCGCTATAAATATTTCCATTGCTCAGCGTTTAGCCAGAAAGCTCTGCCAAGACTGCAAAAAAGAAGTCCTGCTTGAAGGCGATAAAAAAGCACTGATAGATAAAGCTCTTTCTGAAGTATTGAATCCGGCTTATCTTGAAGGTGTACAAAGAGAGAAGGTTTGGGAGCCGGTTGGTTGCGATAAGTGCGGCGGAATCGGATATAAAGGAAGGATAGGTATCTTTGAGGCCATCTTGGTGGACTCTGAAATAGAGAAAGCCGCCCTTACCAACCCGTCAGAAAGAGATATCCGCCAAGCTGCTTCAGGCCAAAAACTTCTTACTCTAGAACAGGCTGGAATCCTTAAAGTTCTGGCCGGAAATACATCCTTAGACGAGCTTGGAAGAGTGGTTGATCTTTCTGATATACAGTAAAGAAAAGGACACAGGTTTGAAATCTTTACAAGAAAATGTTTTAAGAAAAAAACCTCTTGTTACAAAGAGATTTTCATGAATAATGAAACAAGATTGTAGAGAAGGGAGTCCAGCGCATGAATCTCTAAGCAACACTTTCGGTACGGAACCCAAAGCCAAACAAACTTTTAAGGATGGCATCAGCAATTCATTAAAAATGAATACCAAAAGCGTCCTCAAAGAAAGTCCGCACGCCTTGCGGCATCGTTGCTTAGAGATTTATGATCTGGACAGAACTAAACTGTGCACGATGTAAACTAGCACATATCATCTTTCATGTCAAGTAAATCAAAGAAGGTACAGGAGAATACTCAGGTAGACGAGAGCCTAGCGGGATTTCTCGATTATGAACTAAGGCCGTCCAATTGGGACGGATATATAGGCCAAGAAGGGGTTAAAAAGAACCTGCGAATTCTTTTAGATGCGGCTTCGATGAGAGGCACCCCTACCGAACACATTCTTTTTTACGGTCCGCCCGGACTTGGCAAAACTACCTTAGCCCATCTTATAGCCAAAGAATCCAATAGAAACCTGAAAGTGACATCAGGGCCAGCTATAGAAAAAGTCGGTGACCTTGCATCGATTTTAACCAACCTAGTCTCTGGAGAAATACTTTTTATAGACGAAATCCATCGCCTTAATAAATCCATTGAAGAGGTGCTCTACCCCGCCATGGAATCCGGCGTACTAGACATCATTATAGGTAAAGGGCCGTCAGCCAGGACAATCCAGCTCGAGCTTCCACCGTTCACTTTAATAGCAGCCACCACGCGGGTAGCGGCAGTCTCCTCACCTCTACGCTCCCGCTTTTCAGGAGGTGTTTTCAGGCTTGAATTCTATAGCAACGAAGAGATAGAAAAAATTCTAAACAGATCGGCCGGAATCCTGGGTGTAAAGATGGAAGATGGAGCTGAGAGAGAAATTGCTAAAAGAAGCAGATTTACACCTCGCACAGCAAATTATCTTCTCAAAAGAGCTAGAGACTTCGCTCAGGTGGCAGGCAGAAACATACTTGATGGAAAAGTTGTGCAAGAGGCCTTAGAGCTTCTTGGTATAGATAAAGAAGGGCTATCCCCTTCCGACAGGAAGCTGCTTGAAACTATAATTGATAAATTTGGCGGCGGACCAGTCGGACTTGGGACGCTGGCGGCCGCGCTCTCGGAAGAAGCAACGACAATCGAAGAGTTTAGCGAACCTTATCTTCTGCAGCTGGGCTTTATCGAGCGCACTCCGCGCGGCCGCATGGCAACAGCCCGAGCATATGAGCACATGAATAAATCTCTGCCAAAAAATTTACAGAAAAAACTTTTATAGGTATTTTATGCCAATACTGGTATAAATTTTAAACTGGTAGCCAAAATTAAAAAAATATAAGCCAGGAACATGTCAGGACATAACAAGTGGTCAAAAATCAAACATAAGAAAGCCGGCACAGATGCGGCTAAATCTAAAATATTTTCAAAAATGGCGAAGCTTATTGCCACCGCCTCAAAGCAAGTAGGAGGAGATACTTCTTCTCCTATACTGCGCGCTGCTATAGACAAGGCGAAAGAATACAACATGCCAAACGACAACATTAACCGAGCGGTGAAAAAGGGTCTCGGCGCTGATTCTGAAGACCTTGAGCAAATCACTTATGAATCTTATGGTCCGGGAGGCTCAGCCCTGCTGATTGAAGCTCTGACAAGCAACAGGAACAAAGCCGCTCAAGAGGTTAAGCACATCCTTTCTAAATATGGTTTTGAACTTGCTCGCCCCGGTTCAGCTTCTTGGGCTTTCACCAAAACAGGAGAAATGGAGTGGACAGCGAACATGGAAGTTCCTCTTTCTCCAGAAGAAGAAAAAACTTTGGAGAATCTTTTAGAAGAGCTCGAAGATAACGACGAAGTCCAGTCGGTTTATACTAATGCCGCTTAATTCTCAAAGAGTCGTGTCTGTAGATCCCGGCTTCGACAGGCTGGGTATAGCTGTCCTTGAAAAAAACAAAGGCAAGGAGAAATTAATCCACTCTGAATGTATTGTTACAAATCCAAAAGATGGCCGAGAAATTCGACTGCTTAACATAGGTAAGCGCTTCAAGGAAATTGTTAAGGAACATAAACCATCCAGCTTTGCCGTGGAAACTTTGTTCTTCAACCAAAATGTTACAAGTGCTATAGGTGTAGCTGAAGCAAGAGGAGTGGTAATTTTCGAAGCAGCGAGCGCCGGATTGCCGCTTTTCGAATACAGTCCTCAAGCCATAAAAATAGCCGTGACCGGCTACGGCAAGGCAAATAAGTTGCAGATAAAATCTATGGTTGAGCGCCTAATAAGCCTGCCAAATAAGGATAAAGTGCTCGACGATGAGATAGATGCCATAGCGGTGGGTATAACCCATCTTGCCAGCCATAAAAGTATCTGATAAAAATAATGCATTCAAAAAATGCCGTAATAATTTATGGTGTTTTTTATTAAAAAATAATAATAAAAAATGGATAGCGAAGAATATAAAGATAATGACGAATTAGACTCTTCTAGTGAGGATGATTTTGAAGACGAAGAAGAGGATGAGGAGGAGGATCACGAAAGTCTCGATCAGCTCGAAGATGATGAGCTTGATGAAGATGATGATCCATATGAAGACAGAGACGAGTTTTAAACAGTTTTAAAAACAGCCCCCACATACATGTATGTGGGGGCTGTTTTTTATTGCTTACAAAGCTAAAGTATTTCTATTCTTATAAACCGATGCTTGCCTATTTTATATGTAGTATTTTCGGAAACCTTAGCATCTGGAGAAGAAATCTTTTCCTTTAAATCCATATTGCTGACAGCTCCATCTTCAACCAGCCTTCTCCATTCAGTCTTGGACGGCACCACCCCTTCTGAAACAAGTAGATCGCCGAGTTTAGAGCCTGAAACTGTTTTAACCACCTTTATGTCTTTAGGTACACTTCCTTTGGAAAAAGTTTCAATAAAATTATTTTCTGCTTTTTCAGCCTCTTTTTCTCCGTGGTAAATAGAAACTATTTCTTTAGCTAATCTTAGTTTTATGTCTCTAGGATTCTCCTTGCCGCTATCCAGCCTGCTTTGAAGATCCTTTACTTCTGTCATAGGTGTATAAGTAGCCAAGGTGAAATAATCCACAATAGAGCTGTCGGGAATAGACATAACTTTGCCAAACATATCACCAGACTCATCGGTTATGGAAATGTAGTTGTTCAAAGATTTGGACATCTTCTCTACCCCGTCCAGTCCAGGAATTATTTTTAAAGCCATCACAGACTGAGGCTCCTGAGAATTAAACTTCATGATGTCTCGGCCCATAAGCATGTTGTAGGTTTGATCGGTACCGCCGATTTCCAGGTCGCATGAGCCGTATACTTCAGAAAGAACCGAAGAGTCTATGCCTTGAAGAACTGGGTACATCATCTCGTGCATATAAAGCTCTTCTCCGGACTTTATTCTCTCTTGAAACATGTCTCTGTTTATAATCTTGCTGTAAGTAATGTGTTTAAGCGTCCAAAGAAAACCAGAGAGGGTTATAACCGACACTTTATCTTTAAGTCCAAGGTCTTGTATCTGCATGCGTGAACGCTCATAGGCAATAGCCTTCCCTACAAACGACTTCGGGGAAATGGGCGCCTTGATTGTATTGCCGCCGGAAGTTATATCCAGACTTATCTTGTAGTCTTCAGGCAGATTCAGATCTGTGATGTTGGTAAACCAGTCAGAATTTCTTATCCAAGAAAAAACTTCTTTGTCCGTTCGCAGTATCTTGCTAACTTGATTTATATAAGTCTCAGCGTTTTCAGCAACTTTTGATTGTTCTAATTCCGGCCGAGTTTTATTCTTGCCTGTAGGGTCGCCGATCTGGGCGGTAAAGTCTCCTATAAGAAAAACTACTTTACATCCAACATCTTGAAATTGCCTTAGGCGGCGGAGAATGACCGCATGACCTAAATGTATATCCGGCTTAGTAGGATCTACTCCAAGCTTTATAACAATATCTTTATCGTACTCTCCAGCAGCTTTCTTTATAACTTTGTTCTTGAAAGAATCTTCAGGATCGATAAATTCTCCAACCCCGCGGGTGAAAAGCTCTTCTAGATCGTTTACATTCATAAGAGTAATTTATCACAGAGGAAGGTTTTATGCATTTGTGTTAAAATAGTATTTTTATGAAGGAGAGAAGGAAGAAAAACAAGCAGCGCAACATACTTTTGATGGCCGCGACGGCGGCTCTTATATTGTCTGGATTCTTTTTCCTATGGGTGGCTTCTTTGCGCATCCCCGCTCTTGATGACTTGTCTGAAAGACGAGAATCCCAGTCGACAAAAATATATGACCGAACCGGAAAAGTGCTTCTCTATGATTTGTCTCAGGATGTAAGGCGGGTTGCGGTCGATTTTGATGAAATTTCTCCCTATGCCAAGCAGGCAACTATTGCCATAGAGGACCAGGACTTTTACGAGCACCACGGCTTCAAGCCAAGCTCTTTCTTGCGAGCTGTCATCGCAAACCTCACCTCCTTCTCATTTAGCCAAGGTGGTTCAACCATAACCCAACAGGTTGTAAAAAACTCCATCTTAACCAAAGCCAAGACTCCGACTAGAAAACTTAAAGAGCTTATTCTTGCCTTAAAGCTGGACAAAGCTTTGCCTAAGGATGAAATTCTCAACATATATCTAAATGAAATTCCTTATGGAGGAAATATTTACGGCATAGAAGAAGCTGCCCAAGGCTTCTTCGGTAAAAGTGCGGATGATATAAGCCTTGCAGAAGCGGCATACCTTGCTGCCATTCCTAAGGCCCCAACTTATTACTCCCCTTACGGGCAACATACGGATGAATTGGAATACAGAAAGAATCTGGTTCTGAAGAACATGTTTGACCTTGGTTTTATAAACGAAGAAGAATACAACAGCGCCTTAACAGAAAAGGTGGAATTCAAACCAAGAGAAAACACGAACAGCATCAAAGCTCCGCACTTTGTTTTCTTTGTTATAGATTACCTGGTGGATAAATATGGCGAGGATGTTCTGCAAAACAGTGGTTTTAGGGTTATTACCACCCTAGATTACGATATGCAATTGAAGGCTCAGGAGATAGCAAAGAAATACGGCAAAATAAACGAAGAAAAATTCAATGGTAAAAACGATGCTTTCGTAGCTGTTGATCCAAAGACTGGAGATATTTTGGTGATGGTCGGCTCAAGAGATTATTTCGATGATGAAGTGCAAGGCAACTTTAACGTCGCTACTGCTCACAGGCAACCGGGTTCATCTTTCAAACCATTCGTGTACGCAGAGCTTTTCAACAAGGGCTATACTCCCGACACTATCTTATTTGATGTTCCTACCCAGTTTGGAGCAACCTGCAGCCCTACAAGCAGAGTTAGCGATGATAAATGCTACGCACCAGACAACTACACCAATAGCTTTGTGGGGCCTGTAACAGTCAGAAATGCTCTAGCTCAGTCTATGAACGTGCCGGCAGTAAAAGCTCTGTACTTGGCAGGTTTTGATGATTCTGTAGAGCTTGCTAAAAACATGGGCATAGAGAGCCTTCAAGACAAAGGAAGATTTGGCCTTTCTTTGGTTCTTGGAGGTGGTGAAGTCTCTCCTCTTGATATGGCTTCTGCTTATTCTGTATTTGCTAATGATGGTGTCCGCAATCCATACAATCCTATTTTAAGAATTGAATCGGCAGATGGAGATATTATTGAAAGTCACACTCCATTTCCAAGACGAGTTCTTTCTGAACAAACTTCTCGACAGATTTCAGACATTCTCTCTGATAATGTGGCACGCATACCTTTATATGGAGCAAACTCACCTCTATACTTCCCTGACAGAGATGTGGCCGTAAAGACCGGTACCACTAACGACTACAGAGATGCGTGGATAGTTGGTTATACGCCAAATATATCTGTGGCAACATGGGCTGGAAACAACGACAACACATCCATGGCTAGAAAGGTTTCCGGGCTTGTTGTAGCTCCTATGTGGAGAGAATTTATGGATGCTATTTTGCCAGACCTGCCAGCAGAATCCTTCCCTGATCCAGAGCCGGTAGATCAAGACATAAAACCCGTCTTGCGAGGCGACTGGTTAAGCGGTGGTGTACACAGCATTCTCTACAAAGTATACAAAGACAACCCTAGAGGACCGCTGCCGGCAAACCCTTCTGCAGATCCTCAGTTCTCGAATTGGGAGTATTCTGTGCGTAATTGGGCAATAGCTAATGGTTATGGAAACGGTCTTGTTCCAAACAACCAAAACCAAGCTAACCCGTACTATCCTTACCAACAGATCCAAACACTACCTATCATTCCATCAGTTCCCTCGACTGAAGGGAACTAAATTACTTATACAAGATTCTTGATAGGTGTATTCCTTTGGAATTTTTAAGTTCTGAGAGAATTGAATTGGCCTTCAGCATTATTTCACTTTTAACTGCAGGAGAGGTATTTATCTCCAGCACTGAGTCGTTTATAGAAATCTTATCTATAGAAACAGTTAGGTCTGTCGCCTCTTTTATCGCAGCAGCAACACTCTCCTTAACTAAAGTTTTTTTATCAAGAAGAGTTGAAAATCTTTGAATAAGATTTGAGAGATTTTTCATCTTATTAGAGTTTTGCAATTAAAAACTACCTATTCATTGGCATCACAAGATACAAGAAACTGGTATCTCCTATTGGTGTTATAAGTATTGGCCTTGATTCACCGGCAAATTCCAAAGAGATACTGTCTGCATTTATAGAAGAGAAACAATCGGTGAAATATCTATGGTTTACGCTAATAGTTATTTCTTCCCCTTCAAGAGTTGCTTCGAGTGAATATTTGTTTTCACCCACATTGCTGTTTTTTGATTCTATTTCGAAAACATTTTTAGCTGGGCTGATATGCAGCGTCATCTGATTAGACGCATCAGAGAATATAAGGCTGGTTTTAAGAGAATTTATCAGGTCTTGCTTTAGTACAACTGCTTTTGATTTGATACCTTTCGGAATAATTTGCCTGTAGTCAGGAAATGTTCCCTCTATTATTCTGGAAGTTATATAAATATTTTCTGAATGCAGAGCTAATTGGTGCTCTTCTATGGATATTGATATTTCTGTTTCTCCCTTATCAAGGATTTTTATTATTTCGACTGCATTTCTATAAGGTAGAAGGATTTGCTTGAAATGAGGTACTTTCTTCGTCCTGATTTTCTTTTCAGCAAGACGGAATGAGTCTGTGGCAGCAAATGTTAAAACGCCGTCTCCGTAGGTTATTGATATGGAAGATAGCTCTGGCTTTATACTCCCTGCTGCAGCTGCGTATATGACTGATTTCAGGCCAAATACAAGGTCTCTGGCTGGCAAGGAGAAAGCTTTATCATCACTAATCTCAGAGATAATTGGAAAATCATCACTTGGAAGAACTTTTATCTCGGTTTTTGTCGATTGGGTTTTTATATCAAGAACTTGATTGTCTGAAGAAGTCGAGATGGTTATGTTTTTATCATCAGGAAGAGAGTTTATAAGAGACGACAAGACACTTGCCGGAACAACAATTTCTCCGGGCTCTATAACTTTGACGGGAATGTTTATTGAAATGCCTATATCTAAATTAGTAGCTTTAATGTTTAAAGAATTATTTTTAACATTTAAATACAATCCAGTAAGAGCAGGCAGAGTTGTATTCTTACCAGCAATTTTTTCAGCCTTAACCACAGCTTCCCCAAGTCTTTCTTTAATGCATTCTATTTTCATAAATTAATTTGTTACTAGTATTAGGGGTGTTGATATGTGTAAAACTTTTAAAAGCTTTGTTTTTAGCCTCTTTTTAAGGCTGAGATAAATGCTTAATTGGGGATAATAAATTTTTACTATGGATAATTTTTCCAAGTTTCTGTTTTGGTTATTTTTTAATGCTGAGTTATCAACATTTTTTAACAGAGTTTTTAACATGATATTAGACAGCTAAAAGATTCCTTATCTGACCTATTTCTTGCAGCAGTGTGTGATCTTCTTTTATATCTCCTTTAATTTTTTCACAAGAATGAATAACAGTAGTGTGGTCTCTTCCTCCAAGTTTTTGACCGATAGATGGATAGGAAATATTGAAATCCTCTCTAAGGATATACATTATGACTTGCCTGGGTTTTATAACTTCCTTTCGCCGAGTCTTCTCGTAAATACTTTCTTCTTCAATATTGTAGAAATCAGAGATAATCTTAACCACATCCTTAACAGCAGCTATTTTTTTAGGTTTAGCATTGTTCTTTATGTAATTTTTAACATCCGAGATGTTTATCTCCTTCCCTTTGAGCTGTGAGTGTACGGCTAAGGTGTTTATAACACCTTCAAGCTCTCTAATGTTGCCATTGATGGTGCTGGCCAGGAAGTCTAGGACCTCAGTTGATAAAGGAAGTCCTTGCTGGGCTGCTTTCTTAGAAAGAATAGCCATCCTGGATTCCTGGTCTGGTGTTGGTATGTCTACGGTCATACCTGCAGCCATTCTGGATTTAAGTCTGTCTTCAAGGCCTGTTATGAAATGAGGGTGTTTATCAGAAGAGAAAATAATCTGTTTATTGTTGTCATAGAGGGTATTAAACAAATGGAACAGTTCTTCTTGGAATTTCTGTTTTTCAGAGAAAAATTGGATATCATCTACGATAAGAACATCATATTGGCGGTATTTTTCCTTGAAAACACTCATTTTTTGGTTTTGGAGAGCGTTCATGCAGTCTTGGCCGAACTGTTCGGAAGTCATGTAGTAAACCTTCTTGTTTGGATTGGTAGTCTTTACATGGTTGCCTATAGCTTGAATGAGGTGTGTCTTACCATGTCCAGTGGAGCCGTATATAAAGAGTGGGTTGTACATAATCCCAGGCTTTTTAATGATGGCTTGGGCAGCGGCATGAGCTAGCTCGTTGAATGGTCCAACTACGAAAGTCTCGAATGTGTATCTTGGATTTAAGTTGTCATTCTTGTTTATTTGAGATGATTCAAGTGGCAGCTCCCTGGTGCCTCCAACCTCCATCATTCCCCTATCTTCACGCCGGCGAGACTCTTCTTTATTAACTACATACTCAACCGCACTTATAGAACTGTTTATATTTCTTAAAGATTTAAGGATGGTGTTGTGGTACTTTGTCAGCAGCCATTCTTTAACAAAGGCATTAGGCACTGAGAGCACTACCACCCCTCCTTCTTCTTTAACTATATGAGTATCCTTAAACCAGGTGGTGAAGTTTGCTTTAGAAACACCAAGCTCGATTTCCACCAAAACCCCCTTCCATAATTCCTTGTAGTTCATACTTGTGTTTTACATAGTATATCTTTTTTGGAACCCTTAAAAAAACTTGTAAATTAAGCGAAAAGTGTTTATAATTTGTTCATAACCTGTTAAAAAATGTCTACGACATATCAACCAAAAAAGCGAAAAAGAGCTAAAACCCACGGCTTTTTAAGCCGCCAGAAGACTTCCGGCGGCCGAAGAACAATAAAAAGTCGTAGACGTAAAGGCAGAGCCAAACTCTCAGCTTCTAAATAATGCTCCCAAAAAAGAAGAGAATACCTAGAATCCTCTTCAAAAAAATTATAAGCAGTAAATTAGGCGGCTACTCCAAGTATTTTTCCATCCGGTATAGTGAGCCTGATAATACTGAAGTAAGATTTGCTGTTTCTGTATCAAAGAAAGTCTCTAAATCCGCAGTAATCCGCAATAAAACTAGACGCAGGGTCTATTCTGCCGCAGCCTCTCTCTTACCCAGCCTTAAAAACGGCTTATACTTTATATCTGTAAAAGCCGGTGCGGAATCTTTAAAATTAGAAGATATAAAGGCTGAGCTTCAAAAAATGCTTTTAAAGAATGGATTTGTTAGTTCAGATAAAAAAGGATAAAATCGACCAATGTCAGCTTTTTACCATTTGTTTTTCTTCAACCCTCTATATAACGCCTTAGTTATTTTATTTCAAATTCTACCGTGGGCGGATGCCGGTATAGTGGTTATAGTGCTTACGGTTCTTGTGCGCCTGCTCCTGTATCCCCTCTCCAGGAAATCTGTTCATACTCAGGTGAAAATGCAGGAAATAGCTCCGGAATTAGAAGAAATCAAAGCTAAGTATAAAGACAAACCGGAAGAACAGGCTCGTCATACGATGGCTCTTTATAAAGAAAAAGGAGTAAACCCATTTTCTGGAATACTTGTTGTATTAATCCAGCTTCCAATAATAATCGCTCTGTATCAGATCTTTCTTCACGCAGGCTTTCCTGTAATAGATCCCAGCATCTTGTATTCATTTGTCAGTGTTCCAGAGTATATAAACACGACATTTCTTGGTTTTATAGATATAAGCAAGCAAAGCGCCCTCCTAGCCCTCTTGGCTGCCGCAACCTCTTTCTTGCAATTCCAGGTTTCTCTTAAGAAACAACCTGTTCCAAAAGGAGATTCATTTACCGACAATCTAACACGAAGCATGCAGACGCAAATGAAATACTTCTTCCCTATTATTGTGTTTTTTATTTCTTATAAAATTTCCGGTGTTATTGCTCTATACTGGCTTACCACCAATCTCTTTACAGTCGGTCAAGAACTTGTAGTTAGAAGAAAGCTTAAAGCTACTACTACTACTTAAGCTTAAGCGCCCAAAGTGATAGGTCGTTTCTGTTTGTGAATACCAAGTATCCCTCATCAGAAGAAAGTTTTAATTCTGTTGCATCTATATCTACACCATAATTATTTTTTGGTTCAGCAAGGATTTCCACACCCTCTATTTCCACATCAAATCTCCAGATTCTGTCTGAGAAATGAGTGATGCCTTTATACCAGTCATCCGGCTCGTTTGTACCCACTCCATTTATTGGTGCTCCGCAGTAAATAATTGTGCTTTCAAGTTCACTCCAAACACATTTTTCAGCCAGGGTGGTAGGTAGTATTTCTTTTGCATCAGTGCTTGATTGAGTATTTCTTGTAAAGAAATGCGCACCATTCTTGTTATAAGAAAACGCTAAACGGTTTCCGTCAGCACTGGATTTTACTGAAAGACCATTCAGTGGGCCAAGAAGCTTGGATAATCTTCCGTTTGATGTGTTTAGCTTGTATGCATATCCTAGAACATTTGCGCTTGCTTTGG
>CAZUDK010000001.1:0-198886 GCA_964618905.1 uncultured Candidatus Saccharibacteria bacterium | reverse complement strand
AACCTAGCCTCCATGCAGTAAATGGAGAAGAAAAGATTGTTTTTTGGCTTGTACCTTCAAATGTTGAAGAGCTTATTGAAGAATCGTCACCAAGCACATAAAAGAGGCTATTTCCCTCTCCGGCTATTACTTCTTTTATATCTCCATTTAAAACAGTAGCTTCTGAAGTGTATAAAGTACTCAGCTGATCTGAGCTGCCTGAAGATTCCGATTCTGAGTCGGGTGGAATAAGATTCAATGATAAATCTTCAATCTTTCCATTATCGCTGAGAGATCTGAATAAAACCTTGTTGCCATTTTGGCTGAAAAAGGCTTCGTAAATTTTTGGAAGAGTGGTGTTTAGTATCTTTCTAGTTTTAAGAGTGGTCAGATTCGTCTCATATATATGCCCGGTTGCTCTTTCCACGTATCTTACGGTTGTTGAAGCTCCTTCTCCCAGCACGACAGCTCCGGCTACAGGTGAAGCTGTTATGCGAAACAGATCGGAAGCCGGCTTACCATTTTCAATTCCGGCATTTATGTTTTGGCCAGTCTCGCCCGAGGAAGATGTTGGGAAAGTTACATTATCTCCGTTTCCAAAAGGGAGAGAATTACTGAATGGATTTTCAACGGTGTTTTCTGCAGGTTTTTGCAAGAAGAAATACCATACAGAAAAAATCACTCCGCTAGCCAAAAGTATGATTAAAAAAATGTTTAGAGCTTTTTTCATATTATGAACTGCAACTGTTTTGATAAACAGAAAAATGACGGCCGGTAGCGTGAGGGACGTAAATCACCTGCGAATCGGAAAGTCCGGTTTCTTCTCTTATCCTTTCTGCTTCTTCTTCACTTAGAACTTCATATACGGAGTTTAACTTCATATCATTTGAAAAATCTATAAAGGCTTTTATTTGGTCTCCAGTAATAACATCAGACATGATTCCAGTCGGTCCTTTTATACCTGCTACCGCATCTACGCAAGTGCCGTCATAATGGCAATGACATTTATGTGCTGAGGTTGTCGGAGGGAACATTTCTGTAATGAAGAGGGTTAAATTTTCTTCACTTTTAAGTAATTTACTCAAACCTACCAATCGGCTATTTAATACAGCATTTACTTTACATGTTTTGTCTTCACCTACTGGTGCGCAACCTTTAGATACACCAAATGCGCCTTTATGGTCAACTGTAACAGCTGTGCAATTAATACAGTCGCCAGGGTCTACATTAGGAGGACCAGTTGGTGTAGAGGTGTATTTCTCACCTAAAGATTGTCCTTCAATAGAGAAATCAAATTCTACCAAGTTTGGATTAATGGTGTGCAGGATAAGCCAAGCGGAAATAACCAGAATCAGTCCGAATAAGGCGTTTTGTATTGTTTGCCGCCCTTGGTTTTTCCCACTAAAAGAATCAGTAGACATGTACTGGATGCCGCCGAAAATTATTTTTATTACAGCCAGTGCTCCAGACAAGGCGATTATAAGTCTGATTACTCCAGGAATATATTCATTTGCTGTAGTCACTCCTTCAGAGTCACCTACAAAAGAAGGGATTGGTTCGAGTAGTTTATACTCTGTGGAGTCTTGGGCAAATACAGAACCAGCATGGATAAAAGCCACCAGCACAAGGATTGAGAGACAGAATATTAATATTTTTCTTGAAAATTTCATTTATTTATCACCAAATTGAAGGGTAAAATTCTTGCTGGCCGACTGCAAAATTCTTTCGGTATTTTTAATTTGGGTAAAAATTTCCGAAGTGCCGGATGCGCCATCAGGAATGCGGTATGTTACAGAGCTTTCTTTATTAGTGTTGCCTCCTGTCCGCCAAGTGAAATCTAAAGAACTTTGTAGTGGATTTTCAACACTAAAGAACATTGGAAAAGCCTTCAGTGTAACTTCTTCATCAGTGAGGTTGTATCTACCCCCTACTTCTCTGTGGAACAAGAGACCGTAAAGTGGATTGTCTTCATAAATTAATAATTCTGGATATGTAGGATCTAAGTTTATGCTTGCTGAAGCAAGAACAGCTTTATCGCTCGACAGGAGGTCTAAATTGATTTCTTGCGGCCTACCTATGATGGATGATGTGAAGATCAATGAATTTTGTCCTATGCCATTTACTCCGTTTGCCCCGCCAAGTACAGTGCCATTCTTCGACCATTTATAGAAAAGGTTTGAACCGCCAGTAATATCAGGTATGGCAACTATTATAACTCTAGACTGGTCGGTCCAGAGGGGCCTGCCCTTGTAGAAAGGCGGCGTGTAAGTGTCTCCTTGCCAGAGAAGGTCTATACCTTGAGCATTTGTATAGAAAGGAATAGAAAATATTAATATTGCAAATAGAGCAAATAATTTATTCATTTTCTATATTATACAGGTTTTTCTTAAGCTGCTTTCTTGTTTTCCCCGTCGCCTGCGAATTTATCTGCAGCTTCTTTTACTCTCAAATCGGCTATGATTAAAGCAACAGCCAATGTCCATGCCGGAAGAGCATTCAGTAGAGGTATAAGTTCAATTAAAAATCCTCCCCCCATAGTTCCTGCTCTCTTTGGAGTGCTAAATTTTATGCCATGCAGTCTAAACCAGAGCCAAAATGTTAATAAGGCATAAATCCCCACAAGGGATGCCAATATCTGTCCCAGTCCGGGTATTAGTTGTATGACAGCCTGAAAAGCATCAAAGAACAGAGCTGTCGATATCATCAAACCCTCTGTTGTATGTTTAAGCTGGGGCTGCTTTTTCATTTGGTGTATTCGTTTGGTTTACAGGATTTGGTGCTGGTGCTGCCGGTCTTACCTCTTCCTTGATCTCTTCCGCTTCCCTGCGAGCTTTCTTTATAGCCAGTACTTGGGATGGGTCTGAGGTGATGATCTGATCCTCGGTGTATGAAGCAATGCTCTTTATGGCAACATGCTTTAGTCCGGCGAAGAAGATACCCTCCCCCACATCGGATTCAAGAAGAAGATATTTTTCTTCATCAGTTAAGTTGAATGTTTTTTGGAGGTTATCGATGGTGGTTGGAGACTGTTTCAAAAGAATTTGAATCGAAGAGTTTGTGATTATTGGCAGGCCGTAAGGGCTCTTCAAGAAGTCGCCGACATCTTGAGTGATGGTTGCTACGCCTAAGTAATATTTACGCCCTCTTTTAACTAGTCCCATGAGGAACGATGCGGTATCGTCTGATTTCATCATCCACCAAGCCTCATCGATGACCAAGAGGCGTTTCTTGAGCTCTTTTCTTATAGCATTCCAAATATGGTGAGTAATGATGTACATTGCAATCGGTTTAAGTTCGTCTTCCATATCTCTGAGCGAAAAGACCACGAACTTTTTATTGATATCAACATTTGTCGGCTTGTTTATAAATCCAGACCATGTGCCTTTGGTGTATTTTGACAGTCTTTGAGCAAGAGACTCTCCGCCTTTCATGCCTGAGAGCACCAGTTCAAAGTCGGACATCAGCGGAGCCTCAACATTTCTGAAATCTGAGTCTGCTGTTATATCTTTAAGGGCGTATGTCTCTGTAATAGCTCTGTCTATAATGGCATCTTCTTCTGCAGTTAAGCCGCCCATCATCAATCTGAAAAGTCCCACTAAATTAATGATATTCGAGCGCAGAATATTAGCTGGAGCTTCATCTGGCCCAGGCATTGGCAGGTCAAACGGATTAATATGATGTTCGGAATTAAGCGAGATTTTAAAGTATCTTCCTCCGGTAGCCTCGGCCATGTATTCATACTCATTTTCCGGGTCTAGGCAGATGATCTCGGTGTCGAACATTAGAGAGCGTAGTATTTCGAGCTTAGTGGCATAAGACTTACCTGCACCAGACTTGGCAAACATGATTGAGTTGTAATTCTCAAGAGAGAATCGGTCAAAGAGGACCAGAGAGGAGTTGTGTCTATTGATGCCATAAAGAATTCCTTTGTCGGAAGTTAGGTCGAAAGATGTAAATGGGAAGAGTGACGAGAGGGGCGAAGAATTGAGTTTGGAATTTACTGCTAGAAGATCATTGCCAAGCGGAAGAGTGCTCTTGTACCCCTGTTCTTGCTGGAAGAGGGCTGGCTTGACGTATATGAGTTTGGCTTCAAGAATGGATTTTATGGTTGCTTCTACTTTATCGAGCTCTTCTTCACTGTCTCCGTATATGGTTATGTACAGCCCAACATCAAAGAGTTTTTCTTGGGCTTGCTGGAGTTGGTCGCGCAAGTTTTCCAAGTCTTGATAAGCAACGTCGAGAACTGGATCTCTAACAAGCCCCTTCTCTTCCCTGGTGTGAATCTGGCTTTGAACTTCTGCCACTTTCTTTTGAAACTGATGAAGAACTTTTGAGGTCTCTATAGGATGAATGAATATAGAAACATCAAAAACCTTATCCATATTTATTATTGGAGAAAACCAACCTTCGGCCAAAAATCTTGGGTATGAGATCACGAAGAAGCTTCTGAGGATTTTCTCGCCGAGGTCGATCTCTTTTGGGGTTATCTTGAGCGCCGAAGGCGCGATGATGTCTTTAAGCTCAAGGACACCAGCTTGGAATACTTCCTGAGGAAGGATTGATTCTATGTCGGATTTTTTATTATTGTCCGATGTTAATTTTTCTAAGATGCTCATTGCGATATTTTAACAGGTTTTTCTGTCTCTCCCGGATTAAAGGCTTTGTAGAAGAGCTCGACCATTTCTTCTGTGCCAAGGCGGGCTACTCGAATACCCGAACGCTGCAAGCCTTGCTCTACAACAGCTAGGCGTTCCTCGAGCTGGCTTCTGTCTTCTTCAAAGTTTCCCTTACTGTTCCGCTTACTCTTTTTATTGTTGAGGAATGGTAGGGAGTCAAAGATTCCTTTCTTACCACCTCGAAAAACTGATGGCGAATAAGGTACGACAATAAAGAAGTTTTTAGTCATGATATTGGTGCTTTCTGTGAAATTCTTTATGAATTCTATGTATTCCCTGACCTGGATCTTCATAAGGTTGGTAGTTTGCTCCTTTTCCCTCTCTTCAAGAAGGGCTATATACGGTCTGATGTCGAGTTTTCTGGACTGCACCACTATTTCAACGGAAAAGTCCAAAGAGTTTAAGAAGTTTTGGAACTGAAGGAGGATAGCATTTCTCTCATCGTCAGATTTAAGGGAAAAGTTTAAAGAAGAGCACAGCAGAATAGCTCTCATGCCGCCGTCTTTTAGTACAGCTATACCGTCTCGAACTTCTTTTATGGGAACGAACTCTTGAGTTGAGCTTTTGGCCGCGGTCATTGGCATTTATTATACCTTACTTATAGAAAGTTCTAAGTTATAAATTCTAATTTGAATATGAGTATCAGTGGATTATTTCTAAATATTGTTTAGGCTGTAACCATTTGGTGATTCGGCAGAAGTCGGAGTAACGGGATTTTGATTTTCTTTTATGTCAAGGCGCCATGTAAGCTCTTTAAGTTTGGAATGTGAAAGTTTGGGAAGCTGGACCTGTTTTATAGGTCCGGGTGCTTGCCCTACGGCGGAGGAATTGGTTTTCTTCGGCTTCTTTTCTTCTTTTTTCCACACATAAAGTTTGCTTTTGAGACTGTATTCAAAGAAAGCTTCTACAAGGTCAATGAAGGGTTTTTGATTAACTTTATAGAAAGCAAGTGCTAGAGAAAAAACAATTATAGGCACGCTAATTAGCAGTGCCAGAAATTTCGGCAAGAATGTGAAGAAGAGAACACAGATACCTCCCCCGCCGGCAACATATATGAACTGCTTGAAGGTAAGCGGTCCGAAAATCTTGTCCTCTACTTCTATAAATTGTGGTACTTGGAAACGCATGCTGTTTAAGTAGTAAGAAGTAAGTAGTAAAAAGATTCATGAATTAAACGAGCGAATACTTTTTATAAAGCTATTTAATAACTTTTGGACTAAAATTAACTGCAATTCTATTTTATCAAACACTTCAGGTTTTATATACCCTATATCTTTTGCTATTAATAATTGACTTTGAGTTTCTGCAAGTGAGCCTAGAGCAATATAATAGAATTGAAGCTTCTCTTTAATAGAATTTCTATTGAATCCCTCTGAAATATTTGAAGTTATAGAAACAGATGCTCTTCTAATTTGATTTGTTAATCCAAAAAATTCCTCCTTAGGGAATGTTTTTGTTATTTTATATATTTCCAATATAAGTTTGTGTCCTTCTTGCCACACCCTTAAATCTTTGAAAGATTTGATTTTGTTTTCTGTCATACTTCATACTTCTTACTACATACTTCGAACCTATTGAATGACAGAGTCATTCAATAGGTTCCCTATACGGGTCTTGACCTGGTGGGTAGGGAGATTTTGCAGGAGGTGGCGGTACTTGAACCTCTTCTTTCTTTGGTTCTGAAGCGGATTGTGCGGTAATTTTCGGTTCGGGTTTAGATACGGGATTTGCAGAAGGCTGAGTTGAAGGTTCTTCTACTAATTCTTCAATAGATTCAGGAACTTCTGATGGATCTTGCGTAGGAATGTTTGCCGGAGCAGATGCTTTGTGAGATGCAGCACTTGGTTCTTCCTCTTCAGCCAGCGGCACATTATGTGCAACTTCCCCCTTCTCCACCATAGGATGAATCTCCGGCGCAACTTCAGGAAGTTTTGTTGAAGTAGTAGTGGTTTCTTTTAATTTTGATTGACTATATTCTTCTTGTGCATGAAGAACTTTTACTGAAACTTTCGAGAGAATTTTAGTTTCTACATCTGCCTTTATTTTTTCTGCAATTTCTGAAGATATTCCAAGCCTGGTTTTAAGATTAGAGATAAAACTATTAGCTGTTGTTACTCCAATCAATCTCATGGTGACTTCATCTCCCATTCCCAATCGTTGTTTTGTATTTAGTCTGTAAGCTTTAGCAATTTCATCATTAATACTCGCTGTTTCTTGGGTACCTACAACACTCTTTAGTTCATCAGGAAGAGATTGATATATTTTTCTAATTATTTCTTTAGGGTAAGTCATTATTTTAGAATATGTTTAATCCATCACCTTGCAGCCATGTGTAGGCTTTTTCTTGGTCAGATCCAGGAATTCCAGGTCCTGCATTAATAATTACATTTCTTATTGCGCGAGCCTTTCCTTCTGTGAGTTCAGAACGGGCAGCCATCTTATTAAGGAGGGCAGGCGAATAAAGTTCTATAACATTAGGATTTGTAAGCTTTGCATCATCGAGTTGTACCAATGCTTCGGGTCTCATTCCTCTCATAAGTTCAACTGCACTATCCGGAGAGCCTGACCAATTACCATTTGTAAATGCGTCTTCCAGTGGTCTCGCTCTTTCTGTTTTAATGGCTTGTTTTTCAGAAGCAAGATATTTATCGCTTTTTGTGAGGCTGTCAACTTGTCCTTGTCCGATAGTCTTGAGTATAGCCCTGCTTCTATTTCCTTCTGCAGAGGCGTTAGTTGGATCAAGTTTTGTAGGATCAAATATTGAAGATGGTATATAACTTAGCTCTTTATCCGAAATATTCTTAATGATATTTTTATCAGCATTTGTAGCTGTGCCTGCATGAATTGCATCAGCAGCATCAGCAACTTTAGCAAAGTGCTTTTCAAAGATTTCTCTCTTTTCTGTCTCAGAAAGATTATCTTTATCATCATCAATTGCTTTTAGATGATTTGCTGTGAGAGCTTCTGCCACCTTAGTGTTGGCAAGAGTATTAGCATCAAGAGAGACAATCTCTTTGTTAGACATATCTTTAATCATTTTCTGCATTTCTAAGATTTCGGCTGGGGAAGCATTATTTGACAACCCTTCCTTAATCTTAGTTTTTGATTGAGCTTTTCTATATTCGTCTGCATTAGCTCTCGCTCTTGTATTTATTCTCTTCTCTTTCTCTTCCTTCTTCTCTTTGTACCCACCTTCTTGTCCTTGTCCTACACCAGTCTGATTAGCGGCAAAGGCGCCAACATCAATATTTTTAATATTTACATCATCAAGACCAACTGTTCTGCCAAATTTAGTTCTACCAACCGTACCTTGAGCTAGATCGCCAATAACACTAGTTGGAATGGATGCCCGCCTAACATCCATTGAACCACTTCGAGCTTTCTTACTTGTATATAATGCCAAGCGAGCAGCAGCTCCTTTGGTATTATCTACGAAACCAACTCTTGTTCTCCAGCTGCCCGTCCTCTCCTTTTTTGCTGCTTCTTGAAGCGCCACATTATCAGATGCCGCCTTACCAGCAAGACCAATTGTTCCCCTTCCCAACTTAGCCGCTCCCCCAAATGCAATATTTCCTGCCCTGCCGGTTGCCCACTTGGTAAGGTTCTTTACGCCCGGGCCAGCTTTGTTTGCTACATCTTTTGAAATAATAAGAGCAGCTATTAAAAATACTATGACAACAGCAAATCCCATGAAGGTCGATAAGAATCCTTGGGCACCGTCCGCACCTGTTGCCGTCAAGGTTATTCCGCTAAGTGCAGATTCTGCACCTTCCGAAGGACCGAAAACATTAGCAGCAAACATACCGTCAAGCATTTTTAAGGAAATCCATGTCAGCATCAGATATATGGGGGCGAAGAAGGCCTGTCCAATCAGGGCGTCTTTCCATTTATCAAAATACTTATCAGAATTCGGAAGTATCATTGCCGTAAAAGCCAGCGGAGAGAGTATTATGACCATTATCAAGATCACGTACCGGATGATGAACATGATGGCTATGGCAAAGAAAACAAAGGAAGCTATAAGGAGTAATATTGATCCCATTATGCCTGTGGTAAATATCGACCCCACATCAAGAGTGTGGCCAGCCGCCTCATAAAGAGAAGATATCTCTAAATGGTCCATGAAGGCGTTTGAAAGCCCTGACTCTATTGGGGAATCTGACTCCAGTGCACCCGGGGCCATCGCACCATAGAAAGTTATGGACAACACATTGGAAGCATCTATCACTACTTTAGTAAAGAACATGCTGAAATTTATCAGTATGGCTACCATTACAACCTTTACAATCAACTTTTGAGTATCTTTCCCGATGCCAAGTATCAGCTGAATAGCCGCATATAAAAGTATGAAAATAAAAGACATGTTAGCCACGTCTCGTATAGTTGTCCAAGCAGAATTTATAGCTGGCAGCTTCGAATAATTGTCTGCTACATCCACTATGGTGTAGTGCATAACAAAATTGAGCAGCATACCGCTTAGTGCGGTAAGGAGGCTGAATATTTTTAATACAGCACCAGCCAAAATAGCTAATGCTTTCTCAATGGCCCCGGCGGCAAAATCAACAGGTGAAGCATGTGCCGGTTGAGGAAGAAGTAATATGCTTACTACAAGAGTCAGTGTCAGTACTGTTGCGGGATTTGAAATGTGTGCTAAAAATTTTTTCATCTTATTGCTGTGGTTGTTCTGTCTCTGCTGGAGCAGCTGATACTAATATTGTATCTGAGCAATTTACTGATACGGTACGCTCTTCACCATCGTTGCCTATTGCTGTTACTCTCACTTGAGCACTCTTCTCTCCAGGTATAGCATAGCTGATAACCGCATCGCGCGAATTTATATTTGTCATCTCATCTCCAGTCCAAACAAATGATTGGTTAGATCCTAAGAAGCTCAACACAGTCCAAGCTGTTTGCTCGCCGACCTGTACAGATTTTTTCATTGGTATACAGGATACCAAGCTTGCAGCTGGTGCTTCTCCTTTTGCACCTCCACTTTCTTTCAAGCCCCTATTACTGAAGAGGCCCGCAATCTTATCAGCTATTGCTGTCATTGCTGCCACTGACAGCTCGTCGAACTCATCAGCAAGTTCGAGTTGAGACACATTGCTGCCAAGCAGCTTTTCCAGCTGACCTTCAACAAGGGTGCCCGGGGTAGATATAGGTCCTCTTTCTATGCACTCTCCTGTTTCTGGGTCACTCTTTATACATTCTGCAGCTCCCAGAAATCCGCTGCCCCACTCTAACATCTTTTCATTAATTCCTATGTCCTCGGCAATACGCGAGTCGAGTTCTACTTTAGCTTCCAAATAAGCCCCGTATGGATTGTTGCTTGGATTTTGAGACACAGCCAGCCATGTCTTCCAGCCGCCTTCCTTGAAATTTCCGCCATACCAATCTTCAATGTTTCCCCATGCTTCAGAAACAGTGCATTGGAATCTTGATTCTCCATAGCCGTGGCTGCTGTTATAATTTTGGGCTAAAGAAATCCTTATACTGTTTTGGAATGGAGAGCATAGAAAGCCTAGATCGCTTCCTTGAAGGAATTCTCCTGCAACGCCGTCAGCAATATTACCGAAGAATTTTCCCGGCTCTGTGACATATGTCGGGTTGCCTTCAAAGCCGCTGTTTATCCAATCCAATGTTGAATTAGTAATTTGGTCAATTGCAACCTTCGCAGCGGCCACCAAACAAGAATCCCATCCACCGCAAGCAATGTTTACAACATCCTCAAGTCCGGGTATCGCTTTACCTAAAGCACCAATGATATCTCCACCTCCACCGTCTCCTATCTCCTTTTCTTCCCAAGCAGGATTTTTAATTGGAACAAAATCATCATCTCCGCCTATGGCTCCACCTATTGTATCGATTGCATCAGCTCTTGTTTCCAAAGGGAAAGCCGATAGTGCGAGAATGATAATTAATCCGATTATTATAGAATTCTTTTTCATGTGCCTGGTTCTATGATAACGCCTTTTGATGCAAGAATATCTCTAATCTTTGAAAATATAATCACATCTTCATTAAAAGCTTTTTTCTGAGCCGCTAGAGCTGAGAAGCCTTGTATGGCATCTTCCGGCATTTGCTCTAATGCCTCCATAGCCTTAGCACTTGCAATGTGATTTTTTATCAAAGCGGCATGTTCCTCCTGAAGCATTTCGGGAACCTTCATGGCTTCCAAGTCTTTTACCGAGCTTTCATATATCGGTTTTATAATAGTTGCTGCATTAGCTAGGATTTTTTCTAAGCTTTCGTCTGGAGCCAAAGACGAAGTATTTTCCTCTACCATTTTCTGATGCTCTTTTCTTGTGAACATCAAAGAATATCCATAAGCGCTGAGATTGGCTGGAGTGTTCGGGACTGTTTCAAAATTTGGAACGTAGCCAGAATCAAATGATAATGAAAGGCCGACGATGTTATCAGCATATGATTTGGCTAAAGAATTTAAATTCTCTGAAGTAGCTCGCCCTCTCGAATTTAAATCTATGAAATCAGAGAACATCTGTCTTGCGATCAAGTCTGTCTGAGTGAGCGGAGTAGAACTTGCTGTGTTCTCGGAAGCGCTGTCTAGATATGCAACTTGAAAGTCTTTGAATTCGTTATTGGCATTTTTATCTGCACTCGAAGTAGTAACAGTGTATGTGATCTTGCTGTCTGCTTTTAATCTAAAAATTGTTGCTCCTCCGATTAGGGCAAATGATAAAAAAAGGGCTAAGGCTATACGGTGCCGCATGTTGCTTTAAGTATAGCAAAAGTTTTTTAGTAAAGTTATACTTAAAAACAATGAAATCGTTAAAATTTTTGATGATTCTAGGGTTTGTATTTTCTCCTATTTTTTTATTTGCAATTAGCAATCCCGGTCTGAATTCTCTGTCGGGCGGTGAGGTTTTCTTCGGCGGAAAAATTACCAGCGTAGATAAATGTTTTTGTCCTACGGAAGAACCGGAAAAAATCGGTACAAAGCTGATCAAATATGATGATATTTTCTGGAAAGGAGGCACTAAAACTTCTGGTATGTCTCTGTTTTATGATCCTCTAACAACTCATCTGTATCAATATAAGAAAATTGAAGAAGATGTTTGGAATCTAGGGAAGTACAAGAAAGAAGAAGCTTCATGTAAATACATAAAAGATTCTGATTATGCTACAGCAGCCTTAAAGTGTTTGGCTGGATTCTGTCAACCTCCAAAGTGTTCTGGAAAACTCGAAGCAGATGGCACTATCTTATACATGGGCACCTCTAAGTAGCCTAGCTATTTTTCCCCAAGTTTCTATATCTAAATCTTCGGCGCGAGTATTTTCATCTAGGCCAAGATTTTGAAACACTGTCTTTATATCTTCTTTAGGGCAGACTTCAGCCAAGTTGGATGAAACCTTTTTTCTCTTGGAACTAAAGCCTGCATGAAGCAGTTCAAAGAAGAATTTTTCTGAGAAACCTCTGAAAAAGTCCTTGGAAATTTTTTCTATGGCTATAATCGCCGAATCAACTTTCGGGGCCGGAGCGAAAGATCCTGCTTTGACTGTGCTTATGTAATGCGGTTTCCCGTAAGCTTTGACGGAAATTGAAAGAATGCTTTCTTTCTCTTTCTTTGCAACTATTCGGTCTGCAACTTCTTTTTGCACCAAAAGAACCATGAGCTCTGGTTGAAGTTCTGTAGACAGAAACTTTCTGATGATTGCTCCGGTAATGTTGTATGGAATATTTGCGATTATCTTGTATGGAAAGCCTTCGTAGAATTCCAAGCTCTGCGGATTGAATTCCAGTATGTCGCCGTGTATGAGATCGAGCTTGCCTTTGCGAATTTCTTCAGAAAAATTTTCCTTGAGAAATTCATAAAGATTGTCATCTTTTTCAACTGCTATAACTTTGGCAGCAAATGTTAGAAGTCTTTTTGTCAGCACTCCTTCACCGGGACCTATTTCAAGTATGACATCGTTTGCGTTCGGATCGCTTGCATCAACAATGTCCGACAGAGCTTTCTGGCTCCGCAGGAAATGTTGGCCTAAAGATTTTTTTGCTCTCATTTTATTATAGTGAGCATAGTTTAATTAAAACTCTATATCAAGGAGAGGCTTCCTGCGCCAGCCGCCTTCATCAAATCCTTCTTCTTCTAAAAGTTCTTCTGGAATATCAAATATAAATTGAGACGGCACGTTTACCTGCCTTCTGCCGAATATTGTTCGCGACTCGGCATGGGTCAAGAATACTTTCTTCCGGGCACGTGTAAGGGCTACATAGAAAAGCCTTCTCTCTTCTTCTGCTTCTTCCGGAGTCACTCCGTCTCTCTCAACTTTTTCATGAGGAAAGAGTCCTTCTTCCATGCCGGCAATGAAGACTGTGTTGAACTCCAAGCCTTTAGAAGCATGTACTGTCATGAGACGGACAGCATTGCCGTCATCGCTCATTTCATCTTGGTCGCTCTGGAGGGCGGCATCAGATAGAAATTCAAGGACCGCTTCATCCTTTGGACGGCCGCCAGCCTCGACTCGCGGAGACTCGTCGACGCGAGGCAGGTCATAGCGGCTGGCGAAGTTTGCAAGTTCGTATGCGTTCTCTAATCGTTCGGCATCTTCTTCTCTTTTTGACTCTTTCCACTCTGCTTCAAGTCCTGAAGCTTTGATGATGAATTTTATTGTCTCGCTCGGACTCGACTCTTCCGCCACTCTTTTTATCTCCATCAAAAGCTCTCTGAATTTTCCTATCTTTATTTTAGTGGCAGCTGGCAGTGAAGCTTCATCTCCGGCAAATAGTTTTGCAACAGTTGCTTTGCCTATGCCGCGGGCTGGAACATTTATGATCCGCTTTATGTCGGCGAGACTGTCCGGACTCAAAGCCGCTCTTAGGTATGACAAAATATCTTTGATTTCTTTTCTTTCAAAAAATTTCGTGCCAAGGAGTTGGTAAGGTATGCTCTGTCTCAAGAAAGCTTCTTCCAGTGCTCGGGATTGGAAGTTTGCTCTGTAGAGCACAGCTATTTCATCTGGCCTTTCACCTGTCTTTATTATTTCTCCTGCTTTGGTGGCGATGAATTCCGCTTCGCTTTGCTCGTCGAATCCTTTAAAGATGCTTATGCTCTCGCCTTCTTGGTTTGAGGTGAAAAGATTTTTCTCTCTTCTTAATTTATTTTTCTCAATGATTTTATTGGCGGCATCCAAGATCTTTTTTGTGGAGCGGTAGTTCTCTTCCAATATAATGGTCTTGGCTTCAGGATAATCTTTTTCAAATTCAAGAATATTTTTTATATCTGCTCCGCGCCAAGAATAGATGCTCTGGTCGATGTCTCCCACTACGAAGATATTGTGCTCTGGTCCGGTCAGGAGCTTGCTGATCTCATATTGAACCTTGTTGGTGTCTTGGTACTCATCTATATGTATATATTTCCAAAGATTTAGGTAATGCTCTCTTACCTTTGGATTATCTCTCAAGAGATTTCTTGTCTTGAGCAGGAGGTCGTCAAAGTCTAGGGCATTGTCTCGTCTTAAAATTTTTTCATAGCCGGCCCATATTCCTTCCAAAACTTCCGAGAATTTTCCCCAGCCTTTCTCTTCTTTCTGTTTGTATTCGCTCTTGGTTACTCCTCGGCCTTTTTCCTTGGATATTATCGACATGAATCTGCCAGGTTCGTAAACCTTTGGGTCATGTCCGAGAACTACAATGGCCTCTTTGACTGCTCTTTTTGAATCATCTTTATCAAAAATGGTGAAATGCTTTTTAATTCCCGCTTCTTCAAACCTCTCCCGCAAAATGCGCACTCCAAGTGAGTGGAATGTGCTGACGAAAGGTTTTTCATCTTCTGTTACAGGCCTGTTTAATGCTGGGTCTTCATGGATGGCCCGAGAGATGCGCTCGCGCATCTCTCGGGCGGCCTTATTTGTAAAGGTAATGGCCAGTATAGAAGAAGGGGCTACTCCGGATAAGATGAGGTGCTTGATCCTTTCTGTAATAGTCTTGGTTTTTCCAGCACCAGCTCCTGCAAGCACGAGCACAGGACCTTCTTTAGAAAGAGCCGCTTCTTTTTGAGCATTGTTGAGACTGTCTAAGGAGTTGGAAGCCATTAGAAGTCCACTATAACACAACTGCTAAGACCTCATTTTGAAGTGGAAAAATGGATTGACTCTGCAGCTTTTTCTGAGCTATAATGCCTTTAGCGGAAAGAAAAGTATGACTGAAATATGGCTCAGTAGAGCCATTTCTGATTTACCGCCTGACCACTTGAGAAGTTTAACCCTTTTTTATTTCTACCAATAAGCGCCGAAGAGATTTTCTTAAAAACCTAGCTCTCTTTGGCTCCAATCACCCATATCTTATAGTAGGCGTCAGAATTGTTCTGATGCTTAGCCCTTTTGCCTTTATCTCGTATCCTCCGACAGCCCTTTACGCTCGCGGAGGTGGAGAAAAGGTTTCCCGTCTGCCTGAAGTTGAGAAGCCCCAAACTTCTCAGACAATGAGTATTCTTGAGGGTTATTTAAATACAAATCCAACTGGCGCGGCTGCAGCGGAGCTTGCCATAGTAGACAACATGGCTTTAGTGCATGGAGGAGACAGCGCTACTGTCTTTATTGATGCCAGCGAGTCCGGAGGTCAGATTAGTGTCTATATAGTACGCGATGGGGACACTCTTTCATCTATTGCTCAGATGTTTGATGTGTCTATCAATACGATTACTTGGGCCAACAATATAGAAGACAGCACTATCAGGCCTGGAGACGAACTTGTTATCTTACCTATCTCTGGAGTCAGGCATACAGTTAAATCTGGAGACACTATTGAGTCCATTACAAGCAAGTATGATGCCAAGGTTGAGGATGTTCTTGCCTACAACGGACTTTCCGCGGATACAAAGCTTTCCGTAGGCGATGTCATCATCGTTCCTAACGGTTCCCTCTCCGGCAGTTCATCAAGTTCATCATCTAAAAAGTCTTCTTTCTCAAATTCAAAATCTCTATCAGGGTACTTCATAAGACCGATATCAGGAGGTGTTAAGAGTCAGGGTATACACGGTTATAATGCGGTTGACCTTGCAGCCCCTATCGGTACGAATATCAGAGCAGCAGCAAGCGGTAAGGTTATCGTCGCCAAGCCTAGCGGATATAACGGTGGTTACGGCCTCTATGTCGTAATCAAACATCCAAACGGAACCCAGACTCTCTATGCTCACATGTCCAAGGTTAGGGCATTTGTCGGCCAAGAAGTTGAGCAAGGTCAGGTCATAGGAGAGATAGGCAGTACCGGACACTCCACAGGTCCTCATGTCCACTTCGAAGTCCGCGGCGCCAAGAATCCGTTTTAGCGATAGCTAAAATGTCCCGAGTGTAGTCGAGGGGCACAACGTTTCTTCTAGCTAACAAAAAGCAAATAGGTTTGCTGTGCACGCGTAATTTTCTGCTGAAAATTCTGCTCTGCTCGCCGCCGCGGCTCCGCAAGGCACGACAAACCTATTTGCTTTTTGTTTTTATTTTACACATCAAACTTCTTCGGCCGGTATTCGACGGCTTCGAGAATGTGGTCGCGATTAACGCTATCGCTGCCTTCGAGGTCAGCAATGGTGCGTGCAACCTTTGTTACTCTGTGATAAACACGCGGAGAAAATCCTAAACGTTCGGCTGCCAAGTTCAAAGCCTCCCCTGCTTCTTTATCTAAATTTGAAAACATCACAATATCTCGGGCGCTCATTTCAGCATTGTTTGAAATTTTTCTTTCACCGAATCTCTCCTTTTGAAACTGCCTTGCTTTGTTTACTAAATTTTTAAAATAGTCGCTCTTCTCTCCACTCTCTTCTTCCTGCATGCTTCGAGGTGGGATCTTGTCTACTTCAAGCCAGATATCTATGCGGTCTACTATAGGTCCGGACATCTTTCTTCTGTATCGGTTGATAGCTGCAGGAGTGCAGATGCAAGGTTTGCCCCTGAAACCGTAATTTCCGCAAGGGCATGGGTTCATGGCCGCAATAAGAAGAACGTTGGCCGGAAAATGCATTGTACCTTTTGCTCTTGATACAGAAATAATTTTATCCTCAAGAGGCTGGCGCAAGCTCTCTATTACCCGTCTTTCAAACTCAGGAAACTCATCGAGAAACAGCACTCCTCTATGTGCCAAGGTTATTTCCCCGGGTTTTGGTACAGCTCCTCCTCCAACAAGGGAAACATAAGAAGATGTGTGATGAGGAGAGCGGAAGGGAGGAGTTGTGATCATTGTCTCTTCCAAAGTGCCGGCTACCGAATGTATGCTTGTGGCTTCTAGAGCTTCTTCAAATGTAAGCTCCGGCAAAATTCCTGTGAAAGCCTTTGCCAACATAGTTTTACCGGTGCCGGGAGGGCCGTACATGGCGGCATTGTGTCCGCCGGCTGCAGCTATCAAGAGCCCTCTCTTTGCCCTCTCTTGCCCTTTTATATCAGAGAAATCTACTGTTTTAGTCTCAGTTTCTTCTACTCTAAACTTTGTTAAAGGCGAGGCCTCTATAGAGGCCTCGCCGGTCAAATGCCGTATCACTTCTTCAAGTGATGAAACTCCGTAGACCTTGATCCCTTCAATCAAAGCTGCTTCTTCGGCATTTTCTTTCGGCACATAAAGTTCTTCAAAGCCGGCTTCCTTGGCAAACTTGGCTATGGGCAGGACGCCGCGTATAGGCCGCACCTTGCCGTCGAGCGACAGCTCCCCGAGAAACATCTTTTTCTCCGGATCAAAAGTTATTTCTTCATTAGCAAGAAGATATGAGAGAGCTATCGGCAAGTCAAAAGCCGGCCCTTCTTTCTTGTGGTCGGCCGGCGCCAGAGAGATCAGTATTTTTTGGTTGCTTGCTTTCGGAGAAGTGAAGCCGGAATTTTTTATGGCAGCCGAGACTCTGTCCCGCGCCTCTTCCACAGCTTTATCCGGAAGCCCTACCACCGAGAAAGCATGAAGAGTCTTGCGGGTAATGTCCGCCTCAATGGAAATAGGAGTGATATTAAGCAGGTTTGGCTGAGCGCTATAAACTTTAGAGAAACCCATGCATTAAGTATACATAGAAAAGGTTTGCGGGAATTCCTGCGTCTTACTAGGCATTAATATGCTCTTTGCAGGTGCGGGCGGCAGGATTAACTTCCAGCCTGTCTTGCTCTATTTCTTTGCCGCAGACTTGGCATGTGCCATAGACGTTATGCTTAATTTTGTCGAGACCGCTTCGTATATCTTTTAAGCGAGTTTCCAAAGTATTTACTATGGCGTTGTTCCCTTCATAGTCTTCAATGTGGTCTGCTACCACATTTTCATCTGCGGAATCTTCTGTGCTCTCCGGCGTTGCTTCCCAATCCGAAGGGTTATCAGGATTTTTCCTTCCTACTTTTTGAAGTTCTTCTTCAACTTTCTTCTGTTCCTTCTCAAGTTTTTCTTTGAAGTATTCGTAATCTAATGTCATTTGCGATATTTTACATGTAAAACTTTTCTAAATCCAGTGCCGTCTTTATCGGGATAGAAGCTTGTTTGTTAGTCTATCTATAATGACGTGCAAAGTTTCTAAATTGTCAGTGATTATGAGGGTATCATCATTAAAGAAAGAGTAAAGCAGAGCCGTTTGGCCATCCTCTGTTTTAATGACTCTTGAATCCTTGTTTCTTTCTGTTATATCCGAAAAAGCGGTTCCAGCTGGAATTTGCGCCAGTATTTCTCTGGTTGCAAACAAAGGTCCTATATCTTCAGCTATGTTCTTCTCCCATTCAAGCATGCCGGCAAAAGCATTTTCAAAAGAATCGAGTTTAATGATAAGAAAGATGCTTTCATCAGCAACTTCCGGAAGAACAACCGGTGTCGTAGTGCCGGTGCTGCTAGCAGTAGTACTGGAAACCTCACTGGTAGAACTTGCGACACTAGGAGTAGAAGTAGAAAAAATATCAGCTGCCTCAACTTTCTTAGCTGGTTTTTCTATTGCACCGAGCATGAAAATCGGATTGAAAGCTCTAACTAAATTTCCCGGAGCCCTGCTGCCGAGTATTTCCATGAGCTTTTGGCTTGAAGCAGGTTCTACAGAAGTCTCGCCTGTTTCTTCGTCAACAATCTTTTCTGAAATATTTATGTGAAGAATTTCTCCTTCCGCAAGATCGGCTTTTGAGCTCTCTTCCATAACAGCTTTTATTAAAGAGCTTCTGCTCAGTTCAGAAGAGTCGAAGTCAACAACTTTCGAAGCTATGACAAGGCGGTTTGCCGGTACTTCTATATTTGGCAGTGCTGTTTTTTTGATGAATTGAACGTACGAATACCAGCCCCCAACAACTCCGGCGCCAACCAGAATAAAACTTCCTACAAGCAGAGCGATAGCTTTGAGTCTGTTGGGAGATGATTGCTCTTGTTCAGGATTTTTATTTTCAACAGCAGCTTCTCTGGCTTTTTCGGCCTGCCGTATGGAATAGATGGACTCATTTTGTCCTTGTATGGCTTGAGCAATATCTCCTTGATATGTGCGGATTTGTTTAAGGCTGGAAGGTTGGCTTTCCTGAGTTGCTTGAGGGGTCTGGTTTTGAGAAGTTGGAGGAACAGAAGTGTTTTGCGCAGCAGTTGTTTTGTTTTCTGCAGGATTCATTCAATTCATTTTACATTCCTTGTCGTAGGAAGAAAACTGGTTTTATGCTTTTGAATTATTAATTCTGAATTCTTATTCAGAGCTTTTTTTGGAAGTGCTTTTCTTTGTCTCGTATCCGAGCAAGTATCTTTTAGGATTTTGATCCAGATCAAGGAAATCATCAGCAATTTCAATAAGTCGTGCTGAAGAAGACTTGCCGAAGGCTACTACCTCCACCTGGCAACCCTGATAGTTTTTAAGATATTCAACAAGCGGTACGAAGTCTCCGTCTCCGGAAGCGATGATGACTGTATCGAGGCGAGGTGCCATCTTGATAGCATCAACGGCAAGACCCACATCCCAGTCTGCTTTCTTTGCTCCTCCGAGAAAGATTTGCAAAGGCTTGGTGCGAGTTTCTATACCGACTTTGGAAAGAGCTCCAAAAAAAGCTTTCTCATCGCCGGACTCGGTGGTAACTACGTATGCTATGGCTCTGATCAAGGATCGCCCGTCTAGTACGTCCTTAACTATTGCCCCAAAGTTCACTCGTGAATGAAAAAGGTTTTTAGCACTGTGATAAAGGTTTTGAGTGTCTATAAAAATGCCGACTCTCTGGGCTTTGTGCTTAATAACTGTCATTAAAATTTAGCTTTTAGCTTTTAAACTTGAGATTCAGATTCTTGAATTAGGCTAGCACCTAGAAGTTAGCCGCTAGAACCTGCTCTAGGATTTCTTCAGACCTATTTTCTTGGCAAGTGTTTTTGCTCTCTTAGGATCTTTCTTTTCAAGATACTTCATGTGTGCTTGACGGTCTGCCACCATAGCCAAAAGACCTCTTCGAGAGTGGTTGTCCTTGTTGTTTTTCTTTAAGTGGGCAGCAAGCTCTTCGATTCGTTTTGTCAGTATTGAAATCTGCACCTCAGGAGAGCCCGTATCCTTATCGTGGATCTGGACGTCCTTGATGATTCTGCCTTTTTTGGTCTTTGAAATCATAACTAAAATATGGCACATCTGGGCTCATTTTGCAAGTCTCTACGGCATTTTAGCCTTGGATGCGTGGTATAATGTCGGAAAATATCTGCTAAATCATGACACATTTAGAGCAACTTAAGAGGGAGTTTCTTGAATATATCGAAATAGAGAAGGGACGCAGCTTGAAAACAGTTGAAAATTACGACCGTTATCTATCGCGGTTCTTGGAGTTCTCGGAGGCTAAATCTCCTTCCGAGATAACTGACGCCATGCTTAGAGAATACAGATTATGGCTCAACAGACAGCCTTCTTCCGCTAAAGACACGTTAAAGAAAAAGACTCAGAACTATTATCTTATAGCTCTGAGGGCCTTTTTTAAGTATTTGGCAAAGCGCGGCGTCACAGTCATTTCACCTGAAGTCATAGAGCTTGCCAAAGTTGGCGAGCGGCATATAGACCTGATAACCCGCGAAGAGCTTATGCGTCTTTTGGAAATGCCCGATACCTCCACCCTCTTGGGTTTGCGAGACAAGGCCCTGCTTGAAACCTTGTTTTCCACCGGCCTCAGAGTTTCAGAGCTGTGCTCTCTGCCGCGTGATATAAATCTTTCTCATGATGAGCTTTCCATCAGAGGTAAGGGTGAGAAAATCCGCGTAGTATTCTTTTCTTCGGAATCAAAGGACGCCATAAAAAAATATTTGAACAAACGCAAGGATATGAGCGAGCATCTTTTTATCCAAATAAAAGAGCCTAAGAAAGGACAGAAAGAGAAGCTTGATGCCGCCGCTCCCCTCTCTAGCCGCTCAGTGCAGAGGCTCATTAAGTATTACGCCACCAAAGCAGGCATTTCAAAAAAAGTTACTCCGCACATAATCAGGCACATGTTTGCAACAGACTTACTCTCAAACGGAGCTGATCTTCGAAGTGTCCAAATGCTTCTTGGTCATGCCAATATCTCTACAACTCAGGTATACACCCATGTAACAGACAAGCACTTGCGGGATACACACAAGAAATTCCATTCAAGAAGGAAATAGTGATTTAAGCTTTTGCGTGATAAATTAAGTGTGGAGGCTCTTTGCAGAAAGGAGGCATCATGTGTCCCGATTTATATGATCTACGATGGGCAAAAGTCGGCCGCTCCCCTTCTCGCGGCAGAACTGTCGAATGGTTTGCCGACAGAAACGGCGAACACAGCATCGCTCTCGTACTCGAGAGCGAGTTGGATAAGGAATTCTTGAAATTCCTCCGGCGCGTAGGTGCGCGCACGGTAGTCGTTGCGGATAAGGCGGAAATCCTTGATTTGTAAGGAGCCTCTACCCCCTCGCGAAGCGAGGGGGTAGCTATTTATTTTCCAAAAGCCAACTTATAGGGCTATTTGCATAAGTTTTATCGTGTGATATAATGTGGAAGTAGATATGAACAGCAAGAAGTTCGCCGAAAGGCGGACTTCTTTGATAAAAAACAAATTATTTATGTTTGATTTAAAGGTTATAAATTCCGTTTTAGGAGAACTTGAAGAAGTTCGAGGCATACCTCGAGAGAAGATTCTTGAGGCTATTGAAGCTGCTCTAGCAACCGCTTATAAGAAAGAATATGGCAAAAAAGGCCAGATAATACGTGCAGATTTCAGTCCTCAGACCGGAGAAGTTCAGTTTTTCCAGGTCAAGATAGTGGTAGATGACTCAAGAGTTATATTTAAAGATGAAGAAGACGAAGAGTATGGTGAGTCTGAGGAGTTCGGCGAAAACGAAAGAGTTGTTTACAACCCTGAACATCATATTCTCTTAGATGATGCCAGAAAGATTAAGAAAGATGCTCAGCTTGATGATGAAATAATCTTCCCTATCGAATCTAAGGGAGATTACGGCCGCATTGCTGCCCAGACTGCCAAGCAGGTCATCATGCAAAAGATCCGTGAAGCGGAGAAGATGTCTGTTGTCGGAGAATACGGCAAGCGAGAAGGAGAAATCATCACCGGTACTGTTCAGCGCATCGAAAGAGGCAATATCTTTATAGATATGGGACGGGCTACTGGCCTTCTGCCTTATGAAGAACAGATTCCGGGCGAAAAATTCAGCCAAGGTGAACGCGTCCGCGCTTACCTATACAGAGTTGAAGACAGTCCAAGAGGCGTGTTCTTAAGACTTTCCCGATCTCATCCTAAGTTTCTTGAGAAGCTCTTTGAAGCAGAGTCTCCGGAACTTGCCAACGGTACAGTAGAAATCAAAGCCATTGCCAGAGAAGCAGGTTACAGGTCAAAAATTGCTGTTCATGCAGTTGATACTCACATCGATCCGGTCGGCGCTCTGGTCGGACAAAGAGGTGTGCGTGTATCGACAGTCATGTCTGAGTTAAGAGGAGAAAAGATAGATATAATCGAATGGTCTCCGGAACCTAAAAGGTTTATAGAAGAGGCCCTTTCCCCTGCCAAAGTCATCGACATAGATATAGACGAAGAAACTAAGACAGCCACAGTTCACATCTCTGAAGACCAGCAATCTCTTGCTATAGGTAAAGGTGGTCAGAATGTGCGTCTTGCTGCTAAGCTCACAGGCTGGAAGATAGACATTCAATCTGCTCAAAGCGGAGAGGAGCTTGCTACAGCAGAAGTTCCTGAGGAAGAAAGAGAGAAACCGGCAGAAATTGTAGAAGAAGCTCTTGAAGAAGTTTCAGCAGAAGCTGAAACAGCAAAACCGGCAGAGGAAACTGAAGAATCGCAAGACACTACAGTAGAAGACTCCGCCGATGAGGTAGGCTCGGGAGAAAACTAATTTCCTGTGCACGCGTAATTTTCTGCTGAAAATTCTGCTCTGCTCGCCGCTGCCGCGGCTGCGCAAGGCACGACAAATTAGTTTTCCTTCCTCGCTATTAAAATAGTATTAAACAAATAATCTAGTAAACTATCATTATGAATTTATGGCATGAAGTGGAACCTGGTGATAAGACAGCAATGAATGTTGTTATTGAAATCAACAAAGGTTCAAACAATAAATACGAAATAGATAAGAAGACAGGTCTCATAGCCCTCGACCGTGCTATGCATACTGCTCAGCCATATCCTTTTGATTACGGCTTCGTGCCCCAGTCTCTTTGGCATGACGGTGATGCTTTAGACGTGGTGCTCCTCACAACCTACCCTCTCGTACCCGGTATATTGGTTAGAGCTCGTCCAGTAGGAGTTATGAACATGGTAGATGGCGGTGAGAGGGATGAGAAGATCATAGCTGTTCCCGTCGATGACCCTAGATTCGACAGTGTTCGCGAGCTGGAAGATGTAAATAAGCACACTCTTCTTGAAATGGAGCATTTCTTCACTACATACAAGAAACTTCAGAACAAAGAAGTGGAAGTTAACGGCTTTAGCGGCCGAGAGGAGGCGGAAAAGGCCTTTGAGGAAGGATTAAAGCTGTACAAGGATAAATTTCCGGCAAAAAACTAATAAATTTGTTATTATACAAGCGTATTAGCCACTCATTAACCAGAATAATGAGCGGGGTGCGCGTAAATAAAAATTTAATGGAACAAGAAAACACTCCAAACGGTTCGGTAGGCCCGATTATTGGTACTATTATCATCCTGGCTGTTATAGTCATCGGAGGTTTATATTTTTGGAGCCAGCGGAAGACTGATAACAGCCTGATAAACGAAGACAGAATAAATAAGGCTGTAGAATCAATTAACACTCAAAGCAATTCAGACAGTTCGGATTCTAATGGGGCTGATCTTGAATCAACAAACACAGAAGATTTGGACGCAGAGTTAAATGACATCTAATAAAAATTTTACAATATCTAAAGTATCTAAACTTCCCGAGTCGGAAGCTGAGATCACGGGAGAAATACTTCTCCCGTTTTTGTCTGAATGCCGCACTGAGGCTTTGAAGTTTCTGGCAAATAAAGTTTCCATTCCCGGATTCAGACCTGGGCATATTCCGGATGATGTTTTAGTTAAGAAACTCGGAGAAATGAGAGTTTTGGAAGAAACTGCAGAAGTTGCCTTAGGAAAAGAGTACGCAGGCATCATAGAAGAAGCCAAGCTTTCCCCTATCGGTCGTCCAAATATAAGCATCACTAAGCTGGCTCCAAACATACCTATTGAATTTAAAATCCATATACATCTTGAACCGGAGTTTGAATTACCTGATTACAAAAAAATTTCCACGGAGGTAGCTAAAGAAAAAGAGGATCTTGAAGTCTCTGACAAGGAATTGAACGATGTTCTTGAAGAAATAAAGAAGCGCGGAGTTAAGGCGGATCTTAAAGAGGGAGAGACTCTTGAGCAGAAAGTTAAAGAGAATCTTCTGGAAGAAAAGAAATTCAGAGCTATAGAGAAGAAGCGCCTAAGGATTATAGAAGAAATGGTAAAAGCTACTGATATATCTGTTCCTAAAATCCTGGTTGAGTCGGAGCTGGACAAGATGCTGCTTCAGTTTAAGTCTGATGTAGAAAAAATGGGTATGGATTGGGCTGCATACTTGAAAGAAACCAAGAAGACCGATGAAGACATAAGAAAAGAATGGAAGGAACAAGCTGTTTCGAGGGTCAAAGCAGAGCTCTTGGTTATAAAAATTGCCGAGAAAGAAAAGCTCGAGCCGGAAGAAAAAGAAATAGAGCATGAAGCACAGCATGTGCTGTCTCATTATCCGGACGCTGACCCTCTGCGCGCTCGCCTCTTTGCTTATACTCAGATAAGAAATGCTAAAGTAATGGAATTTTTAGAGGGTTTGAAATAATCTTAAATTGACCCTAAAGTTGTCGCCGAGTTATAAATAATACAGACGGTTGTTTTCCATAATTGAATAGGAGGTTTAGGTGAAATCGAAGTTAGAAGTTCCAGTTCCTTCCAAGGAACCCTTGTTCGAGTGCCATGTTTGTCTCAAACCTTTTTATGATCACGAAGAATGCCTTCGTCATGAAGCTGTCTGCGATGACGCACCGGACAAGCAGGTAAAAACCTGATAACTCCAAGTTCTAGGGTCCCACCACTTTTCATATGCAATTTTATTGAAGCAAAGTGGTGGGGCTCTTTTTAAATAAAACAAAGAGCGCCGGATTTATCCGGCGCTCGGGGAGTGGTCCAAAGGCTCATCTGGGCAGAACCCTCCTGAAGTTCAAGAATAGATCAGAGGAGGTCTTCGGATCAACCTTCTCCGTCTTCTTGGGCTGGGGCAGGTTCCTGTGCGTGTGTTTTACGAGCCTCCCTTTCTTATACTGTTCGAGATCATACTCCACCAGTCTGCCACCGCTGGTGCTCACAAAGACATCCATGCTGCAGTCTCGGCACCTTGCTTCCACGCCAGTCGTGCACTTGAATCGGTATTGGGCTCGCGGGCAGACGATCTCCGACTTCCTTGATTTTACCACTGTGTCGTTTGGCATAACCTTTCGGAGCTGGAGGAATGTTCGCTGTCTTAAAACATAATACATCTCCGTCTTCTTTATTCAAGGCTGAGCTTGAAATATTTCCATATGCGTGTAACAAAAATGCCGGACTTCTCCGGCATCTTCGAATGTAACCATTCTACCAACGGTACATCTCTTTTTTCCTCTCCTTTTCCTTCTTCACATCTTCGGGTTTGCAGATATGGATTGTTTTTCCATTCAGTTCATAGTCAACAATATTGCCGTTGCCATCCGTGTCGACATGCACGTAGACGCCACAATTATTGCAAGGCGCACGTTTTCCACGTTTGGTCTTGTACTCGTCACTGGCCTTGTGATAGGAAAGATGTCTGGACCTTTGCGGCGCCTCTTTTGACATTAAAGTATCCTTTCTGTAGGAAGAGAATATTGTCCAATCGGTATAATACCCATGAAATTTATTATTTCAAGCTTCAGCTTGAAAAGATGCTTATTTTGTTATAATCTTTCATGGCAATGTCATATTTGATTCCAACAGTAATTGAAAAGAGCCAGTTCGGCGAACGAGCTTACGACATATACTCTCGTCTGCTCCGTGAAAGGATTGTATTTCTAGGCGGACCTATAACTGATGATGTGGCAAATATCATCATAGCTCAGCTCCTCTTTTTGCAGAATGAAGATCCAAAAAAGGATATAAATTTGTATATTAATTCGCCTGGAGGTTCTGTTACAGCTACTTTGGCGATGGTTGATACCATGAATCATATCAAGCCTGACGTATCTACTGTTTGCGTAGGTATGGCTGCTTCCGGCGGAGCCATTCTTCTTTCCGCAGGCAAGAAAGGCAAGAGATTTGCTCTGCCTAATTCTGAAATTATGATCCACCAGCCTCATGGCGGCGCTGAAGGTCAGGCCACAGACATAGAAATCACTGCCAAGCAGATCGTCAAGATGAGGGAAAAACTCAATAGAATGCTTGCCAAAAACACCGGCCAGCCTTTATCTAAGGTTGAAAAAGACGTAGAAAGAGATTTCTTCATGGACTCGGATGAAGCCAAAAAATACGGCATTATAGACAAGATTCTCTAATTAAGGTATTCTCAGGCTGTTCACTTGTAAATTAATTTGAAATTTTTCCGCTGATGGGCGGACGTTTACTCTTCTGAATTACTGAAAATTCCCGTTACGGCTGCACTGGTTCGGTTAAGAGGAAAAACTAAATATGTCTCTTAAATTAGCACTATTGCTATCTTTGCTTGCCGCATCCGCAGGTATTGGATTCGGCTATCTTCTTCGCCTCATTATCTCTTTCGGGAGAAGGGGCTCTTTGGAGCTGGATATAAAGCAGATGGAGCTCTCTTCCATAGAAAGAGCTCAGAATATAATCTCTGAAGCGGAAAAAGAAGCAGAAAAAATATATCAAAAGACAGAAGTCGAGATTAAGGAAAAGGAAGAGAGATTAAAAAAGCTTGAAGACAGGCTTATAAAGAAAGAGGAATTCTTGGATAATCGGCAGGTAGATATAAATAAAGAGGTTGAATATATAAAGAAGAAAACTGCTGATATACGTGATATACGCAAAAAAACCGAAGATCTTGTGGAATTGCGAGTTGCAGAATTGGCTAAAGTTGCCGGCTTGTCCGCTGATGAGGCAAAGTCAGAGCTTTTTAGCATGATTGAGAAGAATGCTGCAGAAGACTTAGCTATCCGCCTCCAAAAACTTGAGACGGAAGCAAATACCCGCCTTGAGGGTCGAGCTCGCGAGATATTAGCCTCTTCAATACAGCGTCTAGCGGGTTCCGTGTCTGGAGAGATAATGTCTACTTCTGTTTCGCTATCTTCCGATGAATTCAAAGGTAAAATTATCGGCAAGGAAGGCAGGAATATTAAAGCTTTCGAGAGGGCTACCGGAGTTGAGGTCATCGTAGATGATACTCCCGGTTCCATTACCCTCTCTTCTTACGATCCGGTTAGACGTGCTGTAGCTAAAATGGCGCTTGAGAATCTTATAAGCGATGGGCGCATTCAGCCTGCCCGCATCGAAGAGTTTGTGGAGAAAGCTCAAGCCGAAGTTAATAAGATTATTAAAGAGAAGGGTGAAGAAGCTGCTTATGAATGCGGTGTTTACAATTTAGATCCTAAACTTCTGGCTATTCTCGGCCGGCTTCATTTCAGAACTAGCTTCGGTCAGAATGTTCTTGAACATTCGATAGAGATGGCTCATCTCTCCGGCATGATAGCAGAGGAGCTTGGCGCCAATGTTGCTGTAGCTAAAGCCGGTGCACTTTTGCACGACATTGGAAAGGCTCTTGATCATGAAGTGGCAGGAACTCACGTTGAGATAGGCAGGAAAATCCTCTCTAAATTCGGAGTCTCTGAAGAAATCATCAAGGCTATGCAAGCTCATCACGGAGAGTATCCATACGAGACTGTAGAATCGATGATAGTGCAGGCGGCTGATGCCATTTCCGGCTCTAGGCCTGGTGCTCGTCGAGACACTGTTGAACATTATCTAAAGCGACTTGAAGAACTTGAGAATATCGCAAGCTCTTTCGAAGGTGTTGAGAAAGTTTATGCCTTGCAGGCCGGACGGGAAATAAGAGTTTTTGTAACTCCTGAGAAAATATCAGACTTTCAAGCCAAGCAGCTTGCCCGTGATATTGCTGTTCGCATAGAATCTGAACTCAAATATCCTGGCGAGATCAAAGTAAATGTCATTAGAGAAAATCGAGCGGTAGAATTTGCTCGTTAGGAGTCTTTTTTACAAAACGAATCTTATACTTTGTATAGTGCTAGCGGCTCAAAATGGCTTGTTATATAATCCTAATGGGGAAATCACCCGTGTTTGAATCAAATTTACCAGATTAAGATAGACAGAGAACATAATGAATAAGGCAGAAATAGTAAATGCAGTGCATGCTAAACTCGGAGGCACCAAAATGCAAGCCGAAGAAGCAGTAGACACTGTCATAGACTCAGTCATCTCTACTCTAAAGAACGGCGGTGAAGTATCAATTGCCGGTCTTGGCATCTTCTCTACAAAAGTTCGTGCCGCTAGGCAGGCAAGGAATCCTCGCACAGGCGAATCGATTTCGGTTCCATCCATGCGTGTTCCTAAGTTCCGTCCAGCCAAAGCTCTCAAGGACGCAGTTAAATAATTTAACTACTCTTTTCTCTGCTTCATGCAGGGCCACTTACAAAAAACTCCGACCAAAGTCGGAGTTTTTTGTAAGTGGAAATAAAAAATACCTCGCGCCGGAATCGGCGCGAGGTATTGGTTTGTTCCCCTTCTTAAATTGCCAGAGGGGACGTTAAGAGCTCGAGAACGACCTCAGGCAAATTCTGCTTCTCGCACTGGCGAGTGCAGCCAGCAGTCTTCATTTGCCGACGCAAGGCAAGATCGCTAGAGGCTGCGATCATGTGTCCGTCGAACAGCTTGCGCACCATCTCGACCAATGTAAGGGTGGGAATATCACTCCTGCCCACATGGCCGTCGAAGACAATGGCATCGAACCTGCCTTGCTGCCGGACGAACATCATCCATGCTTCGTCGTTTGTAAAAGCATGGATAACCTCGATGCCTTCCCTTTGGAACACTATCTTCCAAAGTCGTTGTAGAGAAACATCATCGTCAATGGTGAGGATTACGGGCTTGCCGTTTTTCACTGCGTCCTCCTTTGTTGCTGTGAATTACCGTCTAGCTAGATTATATAGCATTAATATACCTTTGTCAATAGACAAAGCTTGCGTTCTTTTGTGTTCTACGGCGTTATTTTACCGAATACTTCCCTTTTATTTTTTTTAATTCCCTTTCTTCTTCTCCGGCGTTCTTCTCTCTCGCTTCCTTGCCGAGCTTTTTGAGTTCTTCATCTGGCAGTGTCGCAAGTTCTGCAGCTTTTTTGCTTAAATAGTCTTTGGTATTTAATTTAGGGTCGTCTAAAACTTCAGAGAGCAGTACGTCTAATATAAGTCCTATATAAGGTCCTGCTTCCCTGCCTGTCAGGGCTATGATGTCTCCCCCGCCTATAGCGAGCTGTTTTACAGATATAGGGTCTCGCAGGACTTGTTCTATCATCGACTTATACTTTCGTAGGCGGTAGGGGTCTTCCTTCGGCCGGCCGGTGCCAATTCTGTCGGCAGCGCGAACTTTCATGAGGTCCCAGATGAGGTCCGGACCTACGTTTCTAACCATCCTTCTTACAGCCGAGAGAGTTATTTCCTCAGTATCTGAGAAGAACATATGCCAGCGCACAAGCTTGACCACTTTCTCTACCAGCTCTTTGGGGAATCGGAGGTTGTTTAGGGAAGACTTAGCCACTCTGGCGCCGACTACATCGTGTCCGTAAAACGTCCATTGGTTTTTCTTCCAAGCTCTGGTGTGGGGCTTGCCCACATCATGGAATAGTGCTGCCAGCCTAATGTGCAGGGGGAACTTTCTTTTGGCTGCATGTTCAAGCGTACGCAGGAGATGTTCCCATACGTTGTAAGCATGCGCTTGGTTTTGTTCCATCCCAATGCCTTTAAGCAGTTCAGGCGCAATATATTCAAGCAGGTTTAGTCTGTTTAGCATCTCAAGTGCTGCTGCAGGATAATCTGACATGATTATCTTGATGAATTCGTCTCTTATCCTCTCTTTTGAAATGTGCTCTAGGAGATCTGAGTGATTCTCTATAGCTTCCTGAGTCTCGTGTTCTATAGCAAAGCCAAGTTCAGCAGACAGCCTCACAGCTCGCAGCATTCGTAGAGCATCTTCTCCAAATCTTGTTTCAGGATTGCCTACAGTGCGGATAATCTTTTTCTCTATATCTTCTTGTCCCCCGAAAGGATCAATGATTTTAGGTTTTTCGTTTGGATTTTCTATGCCGAGAGCAATGGCATTTATGGTGAAGTCTCTTCTGGCGAGATCTTCTTCTATATTTTTACCCCACTCTATCTTGTCTGGCCTTCTGAAATCAGAATATTCAGATTCAATCCTGTAAGGAGTAACTTCTACCGTGCGTAGAGTCTCATCTTCCGTGTCTTCATTTACTATACCCACTGTGCCGAAATCATTTTCATAAAATGTTTTAGGAAACAGTTCTATGATCTGCTCCGGTGTAGCCTTGGTAGTAATATCCCAGTCTTTAGGCTTTATGCCTATTATGAGATCTCGCACACATCCTCCAACTAGGTAATTTTCAAAGCCAGCCTGCCAAAGAACTCGGCAGACTCCCCTAATCTCTTCTGGTATTAAAAATTCTTCTTCTTTTTTCATCTATTTATTGTAGTTGCTTATGGTCAGGTGGTCACGGATATTTTACTCGACCCCGGTTCGCGGTTTCGCCTGCTGTCGAAACATCGCTGCGCCCAGCACCACGTTCAGAAATCTGCATAAATGCATGTTTCTGAAGTCTGGTGCTCCCGGCAGGACTCGAACCCACAACAACTGATCCGAAGTCAGTCATGATATCCATTTCACCACGGGAGCAATCTTTGATAAAAGTGCAACATAGCTATCCTACATCAAAACTCGATTTTTTTCTTTAAATAAGATATCATCTCTTTCATCGCGGCCATGGTTTAGTGGTAGGACGCGTCCTTGCCAAGGACGAGGCGGGGTTTCGATTACCCCTGGCCGCACCCGGAGTGTATTACAGAGGCAGTATTCACGATTCGGGTTCGTGAGACCCGGGTTCGATTCCCGGCACTCCGAAACACTCTTGAAACCGCAGGTTTAAGGTGTTAGGTCTCACTACGGGCCGTCTTGATAAAGACAGCCCGTGCGCTCGGAATGAATATCAAAATAAATTTTGATATTTTTCCTCACTACGGGCTGTAGTATAGTGGTAGTATATACGCTTTGGGAGCGTACGGTCTGGGTTCGATTCCCAGCAGCCCGAAAGGTTTAGATTCAGACAATGCGGGATTAGTTTAGTGGCAAAACAACAGTTTTCCAAACTGTGGTCGGGAGTTCGATTCTCCCATCCCGCACCAATTCAAGCTAAATAATTATATTTTCCAGTATCTCCACTCTAGCCATGCGGCTTTTCATATCTATCCTTACAGTTACCAAATCCAACTGCCAGTCCAGATTTATGTCCTTTTCAATAAGGTATGTCTGAATGGCTCTCATTAGCCTCTTAACTTTCCAGGGGTGCATATTGTCCTCCGGCCTGTATCCCCTATCAAAATGCTTGCCCCGTAGCGAGCTTTGCTCTGGTATCGGGGTTGCATGTGAACCACCTAAATACCTATTTTTATTTGTATTTTTGTCCCCTATTTGGGTTCCACGAGAAACTTCATTATATAAAAAAGCGCTAGATCTAGCGCTTTTTACCTCTAAAAACCTTATAACACCACCTTTTCTTGCAATTATGTCTATCTCTCCCCACTTACGGAGATAATTTCTGTCTAATATCTCAAAACCTCTTTTCTTAAGGAAATCACAAGCAATATTCTCTCCTATGTCCCCTATTTTACGCTTTTCTGTTCTGTTATCTCTTTTTTCCATTAAATAAGGCTATTTCAACGAGATAGTTACATGTGCAACCTAATATATAGTTTCACGTGAAATATTTAAGGCTAAATTCGTGTCCAATATTGGCTAAGTAAAGACAAAATAAGCCTCAAGTACATTATAGGATGTCTTTTATGCACACTTTCCACACAATTATCCACAGTTTGTACAATTTATTGTGTATTCAGGGCTACACCAAAGGATTTTATAGCAGGGGTTTTAGGGGGTATGTGTTTTTAAATAAACGAATGAAAGACAAAAACCTTACAATAAGCCCTTGTCCTCTTAATTTTCCAATAAAAAACCGCCCCAAGGCGATTGAGGCGGTTGCTTGCTCCGCCCGGAGGGCAGGGAAGCGATTGTTCTGAAAGAACATTCCAGAGAACTAGACGAGGGCACTTGTGGACACGAGAGGTCAAAAAAATGAAGATTGGGGACCTGATTATCCTTGCCCAAAGCCTGAAACCAGAATGTCTTCCGGTCAGGAACCTGCCTGAATTAATACTCGGGCAGCTGGCCTGTTCCCTTATTTACCACGCGAACTTATGCCTGAGAGTACGACTTTCTAGTGGGAGAGTTGAAAGACGTCCTTCAAGCGTCTGCTAGAAGTATAATAAATAAAGGACAAATTTACTATTAAAATCTGTGGATAACCTAAATTATTTTTTGTCCTTTATTTTTAGCTCTATGTTAAGCCCTATTTTAGCTCAATCTCAACAGGGCAGTGATCTGAACCCATTACCTCTGCTAATATTTTGGCACTCTTTACTTTAGATTTCAGGGTAGGGGAGACAAAAATATAATCTATTCTCCAACCTACATTCCTGGCTCTGGAATTTGCAAAGTGACTCCACCAGCTATAGTGTCCATTGCCTTTAGTGAACATGCGGAAAGTGTCTACAAAGCCAGATTTGATTATCTTATCTATGCCTTCTCTCTCTTCTTCTGTAAAACCCTTTTTACCTTCATTTTGCTTGGGATTAGCCAAATCGTCTGGAGTGTGAGCGACATTCAGATCTCCGCCAAATATAACGGGTTTTTCTTTTTCTAGCTGTTTCATGTAGAACAAAAAGGCCGGATCCCAATGCTTGTGCCGCAAGGTCAGGCGACCCAGGTTATCCTTGGCGTTTGGAGTGTATACGCTTACTACGTAAAAATCTTTATATTCTGCGGCTATAACCCTTCCTTCGGTAGTTGGATCACCATAATCATCAGTGTTTAATCCATATTTTTTGCAAATATTCTCTGGTAGACCATTTATGATTTTGATGGGCTTCTCTTTGGTGAATATGGCTGTACCACTGTATCCTTTTCTTTCTGCTGAGTTCCAGTATTCCTCATAATCCGGCAAATCTACTTCGGATTGGTGCTCTGCAGCTTTAGTTTCTTGCAAAAGTAGGATGTCAGGCTTGTATTTTTCTATAAAAGGCACAAATAAGCCTTTTTTATGTACTGCTCGTATGCCGTTGACGTTCCAGGAGATAATAGTGGTCATTACTTTATTCTACATGTTTGATTTAAATATATGGCTGTACATCTTCGCAAAAGTGTGATAAAGTGGGGACAGAAAACGAATTCGCTCGAACTCAGGCACCTAGGCTTGAGAGGATAGCGAGGGGTTCTTTGACTAACGGAGGCAGAAATGCCCGCTATTCAAGCGAAGATTGTTGGGGATTTCTGCAATCTCCGATGCACCTATTGCCGCGATAGAGATTTCGACCAGGGTGGCAAGAGGGTAATGTCGCAAGAAACACTGCGTTCACTCATAAGTTCGCTTGCCTGCTTACCACAAAGCTCTCAGCGCATACATTGGTTGGGTGGTGAACCCACGCTTGCTGGACTCGATTTCTTCAAGGAGGTCATCCGACTTCAAGGAGATCATCCAGGAAAAAAGTGGACCAATACCATTCAAACAAACGCCACTCTCATAGACAGAGAGTGGGCAGATTTTTTCAGCCAGTGTGGTTTCAAGGTTGGTGTAAGCATCGATGGGACCTCTCAGACCCACGATGCTGACCGTATAAATCTCTCTGGCCGTGGTACCTATGCGAAGGCCATCAGAGGGGTTTTGACCTTAAGAGAAGCAGGCATTTTCCCGCCGGTCATATGTGTTGTGACGAAGCGGAATGCCCACTTGGGGGCGGAGATGCTCAGAGGGTTGGTAGAGTCAGGGTTCACTAGCATAGCATTCAATGCGTTCTACAACGTAGCGAGCGATTTACGCCAAGATCCGTTCGCTGTCAGCGATGAGGCGTGGACCCAATTTCTTAAAGATATTTTTGAGGAGTGGGTCCAGCTTGATAGACCGGATGTGAAGGTGCGAGAGCTGGACAGCATGATTGCATGGACTCGTGGTCGGACGGATCGGTCGTGTACTTTCCGAGGGTCATGCAGTAGTTGGATGCTGGTTGACCATGACGGAATGATTTATCCGTGTGAAAGACTGGGCAGATCAGCATGTTTCGGCAATGTAGTGTCTGTCTCATCTTTTGCTGAAGTTCTTGAATCTCACGAACATCAGGCTTTTACCTCTCAGACCTTGTGGGTGCCAAGTAAGTGCGAGGTCTGTTCAATGAAAAATTTCTGCCACAATGGATGTGTTGCCCATCGGATAAACGATGGTGATACATCGCCTCACTATGCATATTGTGGCAGTCGCTTGGCGTTCTATGGTTATCTTTCTGAACGTATCGGAGTAATGAACAGTGTGGCGACTCCGACTACGTTTTCGCCGGGTGTTCCCGGCAGCCTAGCCACACTCACTTTCAAAGGAAAGGAGTAGGTCATGCAAGAAGTGGAGGTACCCAAGGGTGGGATAGCCCTGGAGGCAGCCTTCGACAGGGTGGACACCCTTCCTCCTCCAACGAGGGAGGTGCGGGGTGAGTGGCGTGGTCGCGTGGATGGCTACGATGACTACAGCGACTCTGTCTATGTGGACAGCCCCTACGACGACTACCAGGACTACTCGGACTCACGCGACGAGTAGGACGGAGTCTGCTGGATCGGGTAGCGCAATCATGCGCTACCCGATTTTTAATGCTAATATCAGCGTGCTTATGCATGGACTAGAAGATAACCCCATATTGAAAATTGGTCCTAATTCAAACCACCAAGTCCTTTATTTTTTTGGTGCTCGCCATACCAATAACAATAATGATGTGCAGTTTGGTCGCTTAAAAAAATTCTGGGATGAATTTCTAAATAACAGTAGTGAGGAGCGGGTAGCTATCATTGAAGGAAATGTGCGTGATGTTCCAGATAATTATGAAGAAGCCATAAAGAAATATGGAGAGTCCGGTGCTATCTTCTGGTTAGCAAATAAAGCAAGTATCCCTGTGGTATGTGCAGAGCCATCTAGTAGCGAGCAACGAAAATTTCTATGCTCCTTATTTGACCCTCAACTTGTAGCGTACGCTTTGATTGTGCAGAATCTGGGAGCATGGTTTCGGCATGTGCGCGACTCAACTTTCTCTCAAGCTGTGGAGCGTTCCATAAAGAGGGAAGCTGAATTTACAGGCATTTACGAGTTTATTCCAGACTCTAACTGGTTACATGATAAACATAATGAGTTATTTGACCAACAGTCACTAGAAGACGAGAAGTTTCTTAATTCTATCTCTGACCCTCGCAAAGATGACACGATAATTAATGCCATTATATCTAACGGGACGGAAATGAGGAACAATCATATAAAGTCGGTCATAGTTGAGAATTGGAAGGATAAAAAAAGCATATTCATTGTTTATGGAAAAGGACACCTTTCTATTCTGAGGGATTCATTAAAGGAACTGACTAGCATGTAGGTTATCAACAATTCTTGATTTATTTGACATAAGTGAGGGGAGTGCGTGGTATTATGAACTTATAAATAGCTAAAGATACAAAAATGGATCAAACACAACCTGAGAATATTCCTCCAGTTCCTAATACTAACCCTGATTTAAATCCAACCCCTGCGCCTGAGCCAACCCCAACTCCGGCCCCTATTCCAACCCCAACCCCAACACCTGCTCCGATTCCAGACTTGAAGCCGGATCCTATAGAAACCCCAACTCCTGCACCGACTATGCCTCCAACTTCAAATCCAAACCCGTCTCCAGTCCAGACTCCGACTCCTGACCCAGTTTCAGCTCCGGAAAACCCTTCAACTCAAACTCCCAACCTAGCTTCCGCTCTTACTCAAGGTGTTTCTTCCACCTCGCTCTCTGATGATAACGCTTCTCAAGCGCAAGCTGCCGCTGGTGCAGGCACTTCTTTCACATCTTCAAGCATGAACATGAAGATGGTATGGGGAGCTGTGGCCGTGATTGTGCTCTTGGTTATAGGCTTCTTGCTGTATTAGGCACACTGTACAACCCAGCAAAAGTGTGATAAAAATTTCTTGGAAACATTAGTTGCTCCATGTTTGTTTCTCGCCGTATACCTATCACACTAGGAGGTTCTCGTGAAGACCAAGAGACTTCAGCTCGTGCTGGTAGTTGTGCTCAGTGCTCTGGCAGGCTTTCTCTTTGCCGGATGCAGTGGTTCGTCGGGACCTTCGGGACCGGCGGAGGATAGCATCATTAATTAAAATTGGTCTTTCAAAAGGAGGTATTGTGGCTATTCTGTCTCCTGAGCAGTTGGTTAGAGAAGGTATCTTAGAAAAGATTTATGGAAAGATTTCTCTTAACCCTACGCTCGCTTTGCCGATTTGGGCTCGAAGTAAGCCTAAGCCGTTGTTCTCAGCTTTTGCAAGGCTTGCTGAAGTGTTAAGCAGGTATCCTCTAGTCGTGTTGGTGGATGATGCATGGACAATGGTTTTTACAGGTCGTTCTCTGGACGAGCAGAATGAGGTAAATGAATTGTACTCCACTTTCTTTACTCAGCTAGGATGTTCTGTAGAATTTAGCAGCCGTTTTTTGCCGTCGACTTTGGAAATTCTCAGAACAATCGGTAGAAATCTTAAACTTCAGGATGTTCGACGCGTATTTCCTATAGAAAAGAGAGAAAATTTCTCGAGTCAAACTTTCCAAGAAATGATGCATGTAGTCATGGAACTAGCTGTTCTTAATTGTGCAAGGAATTACGCTGATGTAATCGTTATGGGAAGTTTTAGCGAGGGTATGGCTTCTTTATACAGGTTGGCCATCAGTCATCCTCTTCCGGTGGTTATCACTCCAAAATTTGAGGGAGAAGATCATGTAAGAGACTTTACATATAGACTCAATGCTCTTAAATCAAAACAAGAGGACACTTAGCAAGTGTCCTCTTTGATTTTGTTCTTTATTATCTCAAAATATGAAGTCGGGAATTTATACATAAAATACTTGAACAAATTTTCTGCTGGCAAACCATGTTGCATTTTTTTGGCATTTTTACACCAAATTTTTATAAATTTATCTCGTTCATTTTTCAAACCAATCTCGTCATGCAGAAAGCCTCCAAATAAAATAAAACTATGCAAATCAGTAAGAATAAAATCGTTGTTTGGATAAGGATTTCCATCCCATTCCCATATATAATATTTTTTGTAAGGCCTTTCTCTGATTGGTGTTTTATATTCCGAGCGGAAACCACTAAATAAATTGTATTGCTTCCTGTCTAAGAGAGAAGTGGTTCTTAATACTGACAATGAAAATTTTGCAAAAGAAAAGATTTTCTGTATGGATTTCCTCTCCATTATTTTTATACTAAATGGCAATTCAGTCTCCTGTTTAACTGATACCATCTCATGGTCACTAATTAAACTAGCTGCTTTTAATAGTTCTTTTCCATAAATGCTAGCGGATGAGGGATTAAGGTCTTTATTACTTTCTAATATTATCCATATGTCTATATCGCTTGAGTCGCTTCCACCAAACCTGAAATCATTCAAAGTTTCTGATCGGATACAGAACGCTAAAGAACCAGACAGGAATATTGAAAATTTCGTACCGAAGACTTGATTACATTCAGATATTATTTCTTCAATCTCTTTGCCTAATTTTTTTGAAAACTTATAAATACTGTCGATGGTTATTAATGTATCTGTGGATACTATCTTTTTTATTAAATCGTCCACTATGAATTGTATTAACCCCAATTTTTCTTTACCTTTTCGAAAGATTCTTCATCTTTCATTTGATGTGGTGCTGATTTGGTATAGTAAGCGCAAGCATCATATATTACACCTCCTCTATGATTATCTTTTTCATGTTTTGTAATGCGGATTAGGTCGATGATAGAACCCGAACTATTTGGTTTGTCATCGCTTTCTAGTTGTATGGAAATTTTTACCTTTGATTTTCCGAAGACACTTGCTTCAATATCAAACAAAGTTTTTTTGAAAGGTCCTTTTGTCGGGTCGTAGTGATGCCCTATATGATTTGGAATATCTTTATCTATAAAAATAGACAAAGATTTGTATTTTGATACGAGCTTTGTATGAGCACGGTGTACAAAATTAGCAAAATCTGTGTTGCCGCCTATGTTTATTTGGGAAGATTTAGTGATTTCTGCCCCTCTATTTATAAGCATGTTGAGTATAGACCTATGGATTATCGTGGAACCCACTTGGCTTTTTATGTCATCCCCGACAAGGGGAAGTTTTTTACGTTCAAATTTATGAGCATTTTCAGGATGTTGTGCATATTCAGTTGGAATACAGTTTATGAATGCGCAGTTTGCTTCAAGTGCTGCATTTCCATAAAAATTTGTTGCCTCACTAGATCCTGTCGGTAGAAGGTTCACAAGAACATCAATTTCATGTTTTTTAAGCTCACCCACTACATTTACTGGAGTACTCGGGTCTTCTGTTACAAAGTATTTTAGATGTTCAGGATTTCCATCAAGTGTAGGAGCTCTATATACAGGTCCTGTTTCTTCGATATTTTTTAACCCTGGTATTTTGAAAAAATTATTGGGCTCACTATAAATAGCTTCTGATAAAGTTCTACCTGCTTTTCCTTTAGCGATATCAAAACCGCATTTTATATCTATATCCGAAATTGAGTATCCGCCAAGAATTGGGAAAAGTAAGCCTTTATTATCCCCGGTTTCTCTATAATAGTTCAGCCCTTCTATTAAACTGCCTGCGCAGTTTCCTATTCCAGCAATTGCAACTTTTATTTTGTCTCTGCTCATTCAATTCCGTTTATATGTTTATACAATGCAGTAAAGTCATGTCCATATTCTGGAATAAACTCAACCTCTGTTTTATCGGGATGTATGGATTGAAAATATTCTGTTGATTTTGGAGTGACTGTTCTATCTTCAAGTCCGTGATGTATCATTATTTCTGGAGAATTTTCATCAATTACAATTTTTGATTCCGCATCATTCCCTTTGAAATACTCGTCCCATTTATGGTCGTCAATGCCTTTTAATGTATTAACATAACCATGTCTCATGAAATAAAGAAATGATTCATTATATGAATCAAATTCACCACTCTCCTCTTTGGTCATAAAATTTTCACGTTCCTCTTTATTCACAAAGATCAGAGGTGCATATAGTTCTATCTTTTTTACTGATCTGTCATTTATGCCAGAAGATAAGACAGGATTACCTGCAAAACTACATCCAAGTATCGAAAGCTCATCAAAATTCCATGAGAATTTTTCCCCATCAAAACTTTTTATAGCCGAACCAGAGCCGATTATCTTTAAGGCATCAGTTACACTTTTTCTGCAATTCTCTGGAGTGAATTTTTTCCCACTAAGCCAGCTTCCATAATAATAGACATAAAAAAAAGCGTTTTCACTATCGATGATTTTCTGAAAGAAGCGCTTGTCTGTTATTTGAGGAAGACCTGGTACATATAAGATGGCGTTTTTTATATCAAGATGATCATTTTTGACAGCTTCTTTTGGACTGTAGAGGTGAATAGCTAAATCGTTTACTAGGAATAATTGTATATTTATAGAGGGTTTCATTTGAGTATTAATTTCATTAATACAATACAATAATTTCATTTTAAACACTAACTCTTTTGTAAGGAAATTGTTAGAAAGACGTCGGTGGGACGTCTTTTATGTATGGAAATGTGTGGATAAGTGGCAAGGGGAGTACTTGACTTTTCTGGTCATTTGTGGGTATAATTGCCATAGTTCTTTTACATAGATTTCATCGATTTCTTATCGTATAGCTCATCAACCTCAGGAGGGAAACATGAGCGCTCAGATTCGTTCCAGCCTTAGGGTCGTGGCGGTGATGACGCTTATGTTCATCACCTCGGCTTGCGACTCCGCTAAGCCACTGGACCCTACGGATCCAGTGGACCCGCCGGTGTCGAGAGAGGCACTGGCCGTCCTGAAGATGGAGATGATGTTTCCATCTCAGAGTGAGCGGTCTCTTTCGCATCTCGAAGACCTCGAGGTGCTGGTGAACGGCAAGGCTCTCCCTGTAGAGGGAGACAGCGTTACCTTCACCCGCGAGCTTGGTAGCTCGTATACCTTGAAGATACAGACTCGGCCTGGTGTTGAGCCGTTCTTCAAGGAGATTAACGAGCAAACTCTGAAGGTAACCACGCTTGTGCCGGGTAGGACAGAGTACTACTACGCCAAGCTCACACCTCTGGAGTTCGTGGTGCAGTCGGGCCCGTATAAGGGCCAGTCCGTACCGGTGGTGTTCGCGCCGAATTGTGTTATTCTGCCTAACCATTGGTCATTCTGGTCCGGGTCCTTGTGCGATAATTTTGCACCGGGTGAGGAATGGCCAGAGATTGATGGACCTTGGCGCGACAAATACGCGCTCCAGTTCCCGATACGTTTGAGTCCTGATTCTTCTCTGCCTTCAGGATTGATGGCAGAGATATGGAAAGGCGTACAGAGGGACATGTCCACCTTGGGCCATCAAGAGCTGTTTGTCCTTGGTGGGAGCGGCCATCCGATGGTTCGTGTGTACTTAAAGCCTAGCGTGGGATGTGCCGCTTGGGTAAACACTACCAGCGATATGGTGGATGGCAGCTGGTCTTGCGGTGAGCCATGGATGTTTACCGCCAGCCAAAGCCGCGAGATGGTTAACATGCTTGGGCTGGACTCCAGATGTGACAGGCCTAGCGTCATGGCCGATATGACAGTGTGCCCGGAGCTGAGGGTGCGCGACAGCTATCCGCTTGAGGATGTCGCAGACATCCAGATGTGGCTCGAAATGGTGGGCACTCCCGCGGAGGGGAACACACTCTTCGACCTCAGAGAGACGTACATGGCGGAAGTTGGGACCAAGGATTAACCTTTTGGCGCTGGAGATTGGATGAAGTCTGAAAGTAAACTGGGTTTTAGACCCACCCCGTGAGAGAAGCTGTATGTTTAGCTTCCTCACGGGGTTTTTGTTTTATCTGGACTTCTTGTCCACAGCACTGCGCATACAGTAAGTGTTTGTGTACTATAATTTATGACAAGAAGATATTTAAAATCTTTTAATACGTATGAATATACGATACAACTTTAAGCCATCCCTTATTCTCTCTTTAGCATTATTTGTTCTCACATTGGGTACTCCCTTTGTTGTGAGTGCGAATCACTGGGGTATGTCGCTTTATACTGATAAACCTACAATTGACGCAGGTAAATCTACAACTCTTCATTGGAGTCTCACACCCAATTATAGCCGAGGTGATGCATTGGCAGGTGATACTGCAGATTGCGAAGTATACGAATACAGCTCGGGCGCTAGTGTGGGCGAGAATAGAGAAGGCAGTGCCACAGTTTCTCCGACAGAGAGCACCACTTATGCTTATCACTGCGAGGTGACTGCCTATCCTCATCAGCAGTGGGAGTATTATATTTTATATGTGAATCCTCAAGTGGAAGAACCTCCTCCTGCAAGTCTCACCGTCAACGCTATGGATGGTGCATCATGGTACGTCTACTGTGGTGATGAGAGTGGTACCGGTTATGGAACTTCAGATAGCTATACCTTCAATCCTGATTCTGACGGCGAGTCTTGCACCGTTACCTTGAGCGGTACCCCCGACGGCTGGGATTATAGCTATACGTCGAACTCTGACGGCAGTGGCGCCTCTATGCCCCTTTACCCTGGGGATGACAAGTCATTCACTCTTCACTTTACCGAAGAAGTGGTACCTCCACCTGCCGAGTGCAACGACGGACCTTCAGGCTACACAAAGTGTGCCGATGAGGGTGGAACTTGTAGCTTCGATGGCGACGCAAATGTAGCTTACGGATGTGGAGGTGCATACTACTACGAAGACGCCGAAGACAGCATCTCTTGCAGTAACAGCGTATTCGGCGACCCTGCATACGGAGTGGTCAAGGCCTGCTTCTATAAGGAAATTGAACAGAACCCTCCTTATGTGTACATAACAGCAAGCCCTTCTACTATTGATAGTGGAGACTCTACCATGCTTCACTTCATATCTACTTATGCAACTTCCTGCACCTTGAATGTTGGCGGCAGTACCGTTACAGGCACAAGCGCCTACACAACTGCTTACCCGACAGAAACCACTGTGTACACTGTTTACTGTTCCAACTCTGCCGGCAGCGCAAATGATTCTGTGACTGTGACAGTAACAGATGATCAAACCCTTACAACTTCTATAGCTTCCGGATCCGGTTCTATAAGTGGTTCGGGTATAAGTTGTCCGAATGACTGCTCTCAGGATTACTCTAATGGCACTTCGGTTACTCTAACTGCAACACCTTCAACAGGATATGAATTTTCTAGCTGGAGCGGAGCTTGTTCAGGACAGGATAACACCTGCACTCTTCAGATGAGCGAAGATAAGAGCACTTCCGCTTCTTTCTCTCAAGATTTCTCCTACTCCCTCTCAAACTCCGGCAATGTCTCTATACAGCAGGGAGGAGTAAACCAATATGACACCACTGTCATCACCAAGACCCTGACAGCAGGCACTTCAAAAGCTGTAACTCTCTCAGCATCCGCCGGTGTACCAACCGGAGTATCAGTAAGCTTCTCAAACCAAGGCAGCAAACCTACCTCGAACTCTACAGCCACCATCACAGTCTCACCAACAGCTACCCCAGGTACTTACCCTATAACTGTAACCGGCTCACCTCTGAGCAAAACCACATCATTTAACCTCACTGTTGTAGACTCACCAGACTTAACAGTAAGCTGCTCAGCTTCACCTTCATCAGTAAAACTGGGAGAACCTGTAACCCTCTCGGCTAGCGTAGAAGGAGGCTCAGGTGAAGGCTACACATACAGCTGGTCAGGCTTGGGTATATCAGCAACTCCTGCTCCAACAAGTAACCCAGCAACCATAACTTACTCAACTATTGGCACTAAGACCGCTCAAGTAACAGTAACCGACTCTCTCCAGAACCAAGGTACGTGCAGCCCGGGAGCTTCTGTAGATGTGAGCTTCGATCCGGAGTTTGAAGAGTTTTAAAAGCTAACGCACTAAACGGAACTAAAACTATGGAACAAACACAAAATCCAATGGCAAATTCGATGCCAAATTCAGCACCAACACCGGCACCGACTCCTGCGCCTGAACCAACTCCAATTCCAACACCTGCAGCAGCAACTGCAGCGCCAGTATCTTCAATACCTACATCTGCACCAACTCAAGTTCCTGTCCAAGCTCCTGTAGGGCAAATACCAGGGGACATGAAAGACTCTGGAAATATGAATGTAAAGATAGTTCTTGGAGCTTTGGCTGTAGTGGTTGTGCTTATTGCAGGATACTTTGCATTCAGATATTTCAGCTCTTCTTCGGCCGTAGACATGAACACTAGTGGCATTAACGGACGTGCTTCTGATGCAATAGTAGAAGGCACACCTACAGTGAATGGTGTTCTTACTGTTCCGGTAGGCCTGCCAGAAGGTCTTCCTATAGAAGAGGGGAACATAGTTGAAAGCGTAAGCACTGAATATATTGAGCATAATGCTAGGCAGATAAACGTTTCTTACATCAGCGCCAAAACTGAGGCTGAAGTTTATGATGAATACAAGAAATATGTCTCCGAAAACGGATATGAGGTATCCGAAGGAGATCCATCCTCTGCTGTCAGATCTATAACTGGCAAGAAAGAGAATGCAAACCTCTCTGTGACTGTAAGTACTCAAGAGGAAGGAACTCTGATTCAAATCTCTTATTTGATGAAGAAAGTGTTTACGCAGTAATTCTGAATGGCAAAGAAAATTTTGGTAGCGAATTGGAAGAACTATCCCGGTTCAGTGGCGGAAGCTCTGGCCCTCTTGCGCGGTATGGCTCGTGCGCATCTTAAATACAAAAAACTTTCTACATATATCGCGCCGCCTCTGCCATACCTTTCTGTTGTTTCTGAGAAAGGCAGAAAATTTTCTGCTTTAGCGTCTCAAGATATGCCTCTTGAAGAAAATGGCACTCTCACAGGAAGCATTACACCGGAAATACTAAAGAGTTTTGGTGTCAGGGTAGCAATAGTCGGACATAGCGAAAGACGGGCACTTGGCGAAACGGACAAAATAGTTTCAGAAAAAGTTAAGACTGCCATAAAGAGCGGCATAAGCCCACTTCTTTGCATAGGCGAGAGCGAACATGACAGTGAAGGGGAATATTTGGATTTTCTGAGGCATCAGCTTAAAGCATCTCTTGAAGGAGTTAAGCGGCCAGATGCAAATAAGATCATGGTTGCCTACGAACCTATCTGGGCCATAGGCAGTAAGGCCAAGAGCGCCATCTCTCCCAGGGATCTTACTCAAACTGCTTTATATATACGAAGACTCCTTTCCGACATGTATGGCAGGGATAGTGCGGAAAAAATTCCGATTCTTTACGGAGGATCTGTGGAACCTGCTAACGCCGAAGAGCTCTCAGAAGTAACTGCTATAGATGGATTTCTGGTGGGCAGAGCTTCTCTCAACTACAAACAATTCTTGGATATAGCCCAAGCACTGTTATCATAAAAAGATGAGTCCCATACGAAATAACGCTATACAAGTTGTGAATATCCATTACTATCTAATGCCTAATAAGCAATAATTTCGTACGGGATGAAACTTATAACTGAAGCTCCAGAAGTTAGTGGCAAAAAGGTTTTAGTGCGTGTGGACTGGAATGTGCCTATTGCAGACGGCAAAGTGGAAGATGATTTCCGCATCAAGGTTACTTTGCCGACCATAGAGTTTCTGCAGAATGCGGGCGCGAAAGTGATCATTGCTACTCATATGGAACCCGGCAATGCTTCTGTGGAGCCTTTGCGCAAGTATGTGCCGGAAGGCGCAGAGCTTCTTGAAAATCTGCGCAATAATCCGGGTGAGAAGAACAATGATGAGGACTTGGCGAAGTTTCTAGCAGCGAAAGCAGATATATATGTAAACGAAGCATTCTCTGTCTCGCACCGAAAGCATGCCTCTATTGTGAGCGTGCCAAAGTTTCTGCCAAGCTTTGCCGGCATCCGCTTTGCCCAAGAAGTAGAGGAGCTTTCTAAAGCTTTCAATCCGCCGCATCCGTCGATGCTTATCCTTGGCGGAGCCAAGCTATCTACAAAGCTGCCTCTGGTAGAAAAATTTTTAAATATTGCTGACAGGATTTTCATAGGCGGGACTTTGGCACCGGAAGCGGCTGAGATGTCTTTAGCAAAAAATCCTAAAATTTTCTTTCCGCACGGAGACATAGCGGCTCCGGATGTGGACGAGGAGACTATTGCACAACTTAAAGAGGAGATTAATGGCTCGAAGTCTGTCATCTGGAACGGTCCGCTTGGAAAGTATGAAGAAGAGCAGTACAAGAAGGGGACAGAAGAGTTGGCTCAGATTCTAGCTAGTAAAGGCAGCGATGCTATGACTATAGTCGGAGGCGGCGACACCTTGGCTGCTATCCAGAAACTTCATATACATGACAAATTCTCTTTTGTCTCCACCGGCGGCGGCGCCATGCTCGACTTTTTTGCTACGGGGACGCTACCCGGGATAGAAGCATTGAAATAGATATATAGTAGGGAGTAATTGACTTATAATAATTTTACGATACTGTACATTGAGACTAGGTCTTTTAAAACCTAAACATTCTCAAGTAATCATGAAAAAGATTCTTCTAATCCACGGCTGGAATCACAAGAACTATACTTCTTCAGGCAATACCGATGCATGGAATAACCGCTCGGCTTTCGTGAAAGCTTTGTCTAACCATTTAGAGGTTCTGCGTGTAAATCTCCCTGGTTTTGGAGGAGAAAATGATCCTTCTGAACCATGGACAATAGATAATTTCTCGCAGTTCGTGGGAGACATAATCCACCAAGAAAAACCAGATGTTGTTTTAGGGTATTCATTTGGAGGAGCAGTGCTTCTTCACTGGAAAAAGATTTCTAAGGATAAAAATGTGAAAGCTATTCTTGTTTCTCCTGCAATCATAAGAAGATACGAAAAGCGTCAGGCACCATTCTTCAGGTTTAAGAAATTTATCCCGAACAAGCTCCTTCAGGTAGCTAGGAATTTTTACTTGACCAAAGTAGTAAAAAATCCTTTCTACTCTGAAGCTACTCCGGTAATGAAAGAGACATATCGCAATATAGTCGGTTTAGATTTGCGGGATGATCTCCATGAAGTATCGGACTCATTGGTCTTAATATATGGAGAAGTGGATTCTGCTACTCCTCCAGACCTTGTTCGTGAAGTCTTGTCTTCTGCTAGTGCCGACCATGAAATTCATATAATTGCTGGAGGTGGTCATGACATAGCAAATACTCACACCGAGGAACTCACTTCCGTCATCATCAATTCTACAAAGGGAGATTAACAATGCGTATCGATGCTGCGACTATTAAGAGTATCGTTCATGGGGCCCAATTCTATGGTGTGCCGGAACATACCAAATTCGGTCTTATCAATATTTCCCACATAAAGGAATTTGAATCACAAGATAGGAGCGATACAGAGCTCTACTGCGTTGTCTATGAAGATGATCCTGATCAGGAAGGATGGTATGACCTAAAATTCGACAGGTCCAAAAATATTCAGAGACTTTCTACCAGAAAAGACTTAGTTTTCCTGGTAGACAGCAGAGTAAATGATCTGGATGTGCGTGGTATTCGGTATATTCGAGTTCCTAACATCTTCAATGCGGTCGAGGAGATCCTTAATTATGTGCTTTCGACAATACAACCGCGAATCGTTGGAGTTACTGGTAGTGTTGGCAAAACAACGTCCGTAGCATTCATTCAGTCTGTCCTTGAAAGAAGATTTGGATGCGGACGTATCTATGCCAAGCGTTTAACGCCCCTGACTCTCTCCTCGTGGATTGCGAATTACTTGGAACCGAAACATCAGATGCTCGTCCTTGAGTACGCTATGTACAGGAAACATCATGTCGGTGAACTAGCCAAGATGCTGAAGCCTTATGTGGGCGTTATGCTCAATATCAAGAGAATGCATCTTGGAGTACATGGGATTAATACTCTCGAGGATATTAGAGACGGCAAGCGAGCCTTAATTGAGCAGAGCGAGGTGGCTCTTCTCAATGCTGATGATGACATGGTCATGACTCTAGCAAGAAAAGGAGATTTCACTTTTTCCCTCAGTAATAAAAAGGCAGATGCGTATCTTGAGCGGGAGGGAGCGGAAGCTGTGTTAAAGCTGAATAACTCTAACCAGACTCTTCGCTTCTTGCCTTATGTACGCACTCAGCTGTTCTACTACCAATCACTGGCTGCAGGACTTGTAGGTTCTCTATTGGATATACCACCAGAGGAGATATCTGTAGCGCTTACGCAATTCAGACCTGAGAGCAGAATTAGGTGGGTCACTATTGCCGGTAAGCAAATGTTGTTCGAAGGTGATGTAACTCACTCTGGTAGAATGTCAGCTCTTACTGACCACAATTATGACTCGTCGGTTCTCTTGGTATACAGAATGGACTTTGCTGACGAGAATGTTGACCTCCAGGTAGATGACCTCTCGCGAGTTTTTTCGAGATTAGATGAAGTAAGAATACTGGATACTGAAGAGAATAGAGATGTTATGTCTACATATGGTTTTGCTAACTGCACCTTGGTGACAAAAGAAAACTTCTTGAAGAATATTGATGCCTACAAGCTCAAAATTCTTCACTGGGGTGCATATTTCAGGAGGCATGAGGGTCTGGAAGACCTATTTGCCTCTATCAACAGCGCCTGATTTATCAGGCGCTGTTCCTTTTAAAATGCTTTGTCTGATCTTTTCGGCGTTGGCTGAAAAATCTTTTTTGTTTCCTTCTACCTCAGAATTCGGGAATACCCAGATGTGAGCATGAGGGACTTCATCTCCAACTATTTTCGATAGAATCCAATCAGTGTTGAAGGCTTTTCTCTGTGCGAGGGCTATTTTCCTCGCTATTTCAAAGTATTCTCCGGCATTTGGTACGTCCCAGACCCATCTGTAATGTTCCTTTGGAATGACTTGAGTGTGTCCAGGAGATTGAGGGTTTATATCAAGGAATGCTAAGAAATTATCATCTTCATATACGATTTCTGCCGGAATTTCTTTTCTAACAATTTTGCAAAAGATGCAGCTTTCCATTTATTTATTTTAATATGAGATCGAATCGACTAAATTACCAAGACGGTCGAAGAGAGAAATGGTTTCGTCGTCTTCTGCCCACATCTGCCAGCCTCTGCCTATGAATACTCGCCATGCCCGGCCGTAAAAGTCCGGATCGCTGGAGTGGTGCGCAATGCATCCAGCATAGTTGAAGCGTTCTTTGATGAAAGCGACACAAGAACTTGAGAGCCTGACTCCATTAACGCAGTTGTGGCAGACTTCACCTTGCTTGTCTTTCTCTTGGAAGTCTGGTGTTTGGCAGGAAGAGAGATTATTTACAAAGTCTTTGCATTCTTTGCCATAATTTTCCAAGCCAGGTTCTTCATCTGGGATAGGGCAGTCCCTTGAAAGCTGGGGCGTGAATGAGTATTCCGGCATTTCTTCCAAATAGCCGGTGCAGATATTTTCCTTGAAGCTGGTGATCTTGTAAGGAGTGCTTGCTCCCACCGAGCCTGTGGTGATGACAGCAGTTTCACCCCTCTGTATGATTACGTCTTGAACCGGACTAAAGCCGAATGGATTTATATAAAGCGAGGCTTTAGGTATGGATATGGAATCTGAAGGGAATCTTCTGAGCATGCCGCCGTAGTCATAAGATCTTTGACCTTTAGCATTTGCAAGCTGCCAGCCTGTTATATCTATAGGAGCGCTGCCATTGTTATGTATGGTTACATATTCTTCATAAGACTGATCAGCATAGGAGGCATTACCTTTGCTAAGGGAGATATGCTTTGCATATGAAGAGTTTGGATTCGTGTATAAGTTTGCACCGGTAGTGTTCTGGCCGCCGCTTTGGATGGAGCTGCTTGTATCTTGGCCATAAGTAGAGGGTGTCGAGGAAGTTCTTGGAGAATTATCCGGCAAGATAAAGAAGAAAAAGATGATAAGAAGAACGGTTAGGATCCAGAGTCCTTCGGAGGTTGAACTACCTTTCTGAAAGCGTCTTTTATCAGTACTCATAAGCTTATATTAATATAAACCAGCCATAATCCAAGCTGGCGGCTGTGTTAGAATAGCCTCTATGACAGTTTCTGGATTTCCTGAAGTATTGAATTTTCTACTTAAAGAGAGAGGTATAAAAACAGGCGAAGAAAAAGAGTTTTTTAATCCGGATTATGAAAAGCTTTATGATCCGCTTCTTTTGCCAGACATGGATAAGGCTGCTCAGAGGGTGGTGGAAGCTATGAAAGGAGGGGAGCATATCGCGGTTTTCTCAGACTATGATGCGGACGGCATACCGGGCGCGGTGGTGCTCAAAGATTTCTTCCGGCGAGCCGGATACGAAAATGTTTCGTTCTATATACCGCATAGGCATGATGAAGGCTTTGGATTAAATATTGGTGCGATAGAAGAAATAGCGGCGCGCGGAACAAAGCTCCTTATAACGGTCGATTGCGGCATTGCAGATCTTAGAGAAGTTTCTTTGGCTAAGTCTCTAGGCATGGATGTAATTGTTACAGATCATCATGAGTCTGGAGAATCTCTGCCAGATGCGTATGCAATAGTAGATCCAAAGAGGGCAGATTCAAAGTATCCTTTTAAAGAACTTTGCGGAGCAGCTGTTGCTTACAAGCTGGTGCAGGCGGTTTTAAGCAAAGAAAGATTTGGCATAAAAGAAGGTATGGAAAAGTGGTCGCTCGATATGGTAGGCATAGCGACACTCTCAGACATGGTGCCGCTTGTGGGTGAAAATAGAATACTTTCTAAATACGGTTTGGAAGTGCTTAGAAAATCGCCTCGATCTGGTCTTAACTCGCTCCTCTCCAAACTCAGGATAGATAAAAGAAATATAACTGAGGATGACATCGCTTTCATGATAACTCCACGCATTAATGCTGCTTCTCGCATGGGTACACCGGAAGATGCTTTTAATCTGCTTGTAGCAGATGAAGAGGTAGAGGCGGTCAAGATGGCAGAACGCTTGGAGAAGGTAAACAATGAGCGCAAGGGAGTGGTGGCTAGCTTGGTTAAAGATGCAAAGAGACGTTTGGCAGAAAGAGAGAAAATTAGTGAAGTGATAGTGATAGGCAATCCGGATTGGAGGCCTTCGCTTCTTGGACTTGTTGCTAATTCTCTTGTTGAAGAATATGAGAGACCAGCTTTTGTCTGGGGTAGGGATGGTGACGGCAAGCTTAAGGGTTCATGCCGGTCGTATAACGGCTACAATCTCCATGCTCTTATGAGTCTTGTGCCTGAAATGTTTATTGAATTCGGCGGGCACAGCGGCGCGGGAGGCTTCTCTGTTTCTCTGGAACAACTTTCAGAACTAGAAGGCAAGCTCTCTGAGGCACTGGCGAATTTAGAGTCTGAAGAAAAACAAGAAAATAAGAGCCTTGTCATACAAATTGCCGATATAGGTGAGAGCTTGTGGAAAGTTGTTTCAGACTTTGCGCCGTTCGGCATGGGCAATCCCAAACCTGTCTTTGAGCTGAAGGGTGCAATAAGTTCTGCAAGGCAGTTCGGCAAGGAGAAGGATCATCTTGAGATTGCTATTAAAGATGAATCAGGAAAAGAAGTGCGCGCCATTTCCTTTTTCTCCTCTCCAGATAATTTCAAAGTACCTATTTCCGTAGGAGTGCCTGTAACTGTCTGTGCTAATTTAGAGAAGTCTTATTTCCGCAACCAGCCCGAACTGCGCTTGAGGATAGTTGATGTAAAATAAATAAAACAAATGATAACAATCTATACAGACGGCTCTTCGAGAGGTAACCCCGGGCCAGGGGGTTGGGGGGCGATAGTGGCGACAGAGCAGGAAGTGCGAGAGCTTGGCGGCAGGGAAGAGCACACTACCAATAACAGGATGGAATTAACTGCTGCTATAGAAGTTCTGGTGTTTGTATCTAAGCTAGAAGCTAGCAGCCAGAACCAAGAAGCTGTTATTTATACAGATTCCGAGTATGTAATGAAAGGTATTACAGAGTGGATCGAAGGCTGGCAGAAAAGAGGTTGGAAGACTGCTGCAAAGAAGCCGGTGCTCAATCAAGATCTCTGGCAAGAGCTTCTGAAGGTTTCGGAAGGTAAGAACATTCAATGGAAATATGTTGCCGGCCACTCAGGGCACGAAGCCAACGAGCGCTGCGATCAGATCGCTACAATGTTTGCAGACAGAAAGGTTCCGGATTTATACAATGGACCGCGAAACGAATACCCGATCCAGCTTTGATAGGGTCGATGAATATTTAGCACGGGAGAAATTTATTTTTGTTTTTATATGGTTTTTCTTTTCCGCTGTACTTGTATCTTCATATGTATTTATTCCGCCGCTTGCGGCGGTTTTAATTTTTTTGATCGCCATTGGAATTTATTTTGCCGAGAAAGTTTCAAGCAAGCTGCCGAGGAGGGAAGTATTGCTTTTGGTTTTGGCTGCTGCTTCTTTTTCTTTCGGTGTTTTGCGCTATGACATAAAAGATTTTCATATAATTGATCCGAATCTCCAAAGCAGAGTTGGAGAGGAGGCGGAGATAGAAGGCTTGGTGATTTCCGAGCCGGAGTTCAAAGACAGTTACACGCAGTTTGTGGTTGATGCAGGCATGGAAAAAGTTTTAGTGAAAGCAGATTTGTCGCTGGATGTTTCGTATGGAGATGCTGTTCTCGCTGAAGGTGAGCTAGAGAAGCCTGGATTGATAGATGATGGAGTAGGCAGACCTTTTGATTACAGCAAATATCTGGCGAAAGATGATATTTATTTTATTTTGAGCTTTGCAGATGCAAAAGTGCTTTCAAGTGGAGGCGGCAATCCTCTAAAGCGAGCACTTCTTAGTATTAAAAGAAGTTTTGTGGGAAAGATCAGAGATATTTTTCCTGAACCGCATGCATCTCTTTTGGCTGGGCTTGTCGTAGCCGGTAAGGATGCTATGCCGAAAGCAATTGTGGATGAGTTTCGGCGTGCTGGAGTGGTGCACATAGTAGTTCTCTCAGGCTACAACATCGCTATTATCTCGGAGTTTATGCGGAAGCTGTTCGAAAATTTGTTTTTGCTAGGAAGAGTGGGGGCGCGCCCATCTCTTGCCGCAGGTGCTTCTATCTTGGGAATCATTTTCTTTGTGCTGATGACGGGTGCTCAGGCTACCGTGGTCCGCGCCAGCATCATGGTCCTGGCTGTTATTGCGGCTAAATTATTTGGCAGAAGCTACTCTGCTCCGCGAGCGCTTCTTGCTGCTGCTTTTCTTATGACCTTGGAGAATCCGAAAATTTTAGTCTTTGATCCTTCTTTCCAGCTCAGCTTGCTTGCAACTCTTGCCTTGATATATGCAGTGCCGCTAATTGAAAAATATTTTCAAAGGCTAACATTTATCCCGCAGATCCTTAGCCAATCGGAAGATAAGTGGGGTGTGCGCACGATGATAGTTACTACCGTAGCTACTCAAATCGTAGTTCTGCCTTATCTGATTTATTCTATGGGACAGGTATCGTTAGTATCATTGCCGGCAAATATTCTTATTCTTCTGCTTATTCCCGCTACAATGCTTACCGGCTTCCTAGCTGCTGTATCTAATTTCTTACTTCCTGCTTCTTTCTCCTTGCTTCTTGCGTTTCCTGTCTATCTCTTGCTCTCTTGGATACTTGGCGTGGCTCATGTTTTAGGTAATTTGTCTCTCTCTTCAATACAAATGCCACCCTTGCCTGTCTGGCTGCCAGTTATCTCTTACGCGGTGATGATTATTCTCGTGCTGCGGCTGCATAATTCTCTTCGCATGTCTGCCAATTGAGATTGTCAAAGAAGGCATCGATGTACTGCTTCTTGCCGCTAGGTCCGTAGTCTGCAACGAAGGAGTGCTCCCACATGTCGAGTGTCAAAACAGGTGAGAGGCCAATCAAATGACCGAGGTGCTGCTCGTCATTCCAGTTGCTCAAGAGTCTCTTTGTCATCGGATCGTAGTAGAGTATCGCCCAGCCGACGCCGCGTGTGGAAGCAACAGTCTTAAATCTGGTAAGCCATGCATCATAAGAGCCCCACTCTTCCTCAATAGCTTTCATGAGGGGGCTGTCTGCCGAAAGTTCTGCCGACCCGCCTTCAAAATGAGAGAAATAATATTCATGATTTCTCATGCCGTCGAACTCGAAGGAGAAGCGTCGCGTGATCTCTGCTAAGGAATATTTGCCATCCTCGGCATCCACTCCGCTGTATTGATCTATCATTGTCTGTATAAGGTTGGTGTGCTTTACATAGCCGGAATACAGTTTCAGATGATCTTCTACACTCTTGGCTGATATGCCTTTAAGTTCAGGAATATTAAATGTTCTTTCTTCAAATTTTTTCATGTTTTTAAAATTTAATTAATAAAATTTCATGCTAGTTGAAATCCTATTAGACCCTAACAGGATAAGTAATTTGCATTATATCACCTGTATAATTAGACGATGAAATTTGTCGAAGCATTCAAGTCTCATTGGAAGATTTATCTCATCCTTGCTCTTCTCATTCTGAATGCTTTTATTTGGCAAGCAGTGTATGCGGGAAGACAATCTGATCTGACAGTTAGTTTTCTCGATGTCGGACAGGGAGACGCGATACTGATAGAGTCGCCGAGCGGCGGCAGAGTGCTTATAGATGGCGGGCCCAGCCGCAAAGTTCTGTCTGAACTCGGCAAAGCTCTGCCTTTCGGAGACAGCAGGATAGACGCAGTGGTGGCAACTCATCCGGACACCGACCATATAGGTGGACTTGCTTTCGTGCTGGACAGGTATGACGTGGATGCTTTTGTATATTCCGGCAAGAGAGCTGAGAATAATGCCGGCGCTTCCATAAAGAAAAGTTTGGAGGAGAAGGGTATACCACTCCTGCAAGCTCGGCGGGGTATGATTATGGATCTTGGCGGCGGAGCTTTGGTAACAATTCTTTTTCCAAATCAGGATGTCTCTAGGCTAGAGAGCAATGATGCCTCCATAGTAGCTCGGCTAGATTTTAAAGACGAGTCTTTTCTCTTGACCGGTGATGCCGAGCGTCGGACAGAAAATATACTTCTTGGCATAAATGCCGGAGAGCTCGATACGGATGTGCTCAAGGTCGGGCATCATGGCTCTCGGACTTCAAGCTCGCAAAGCTTCCTTGATGCGGTTACTCCGGAATATGCAGTAATATCAGCAGGCAAGAACAATAGGTACGGTCATCCTCATCCGGAGGTTATAAAGAGACTGAAGAATCTGGGTTCAAAAATACTCAATACGGCAGAAGAGGGAACTATAGTGTTTGAAACAGACGGGGAAATATTAAAAGTGAAATAAAAAGCGCGGTCCGAAACGTCGGACCGCGCAGGCCTTAGGCCACAACGTGGATTCTCTCTCTGGGAGGAAGAAGAAATTCTTCCTCAGCTCTCTCCTGCTGAGCAAGAATTTCTCTGTCTTTCTTTATCCCCTGCCGGATAGCCAGAAGGGGATTGAGGGACAGTGCACCGAGCACTGTCCCTGCGCATGAGAGAATGACTGAAGGCAAGAGCCACAGCCCTCCCATGTTCCAGAGAAACAAGCCGAGAGTGAGCATGAGAACAGCGACAAACAACGTCCCGATAAATGATACTGCCCAGAAGATTGAATGTCTCTCCATCTCAGCCTCCATGACGTGAAAAGGTAGGCGTAATAGAGCTTCTATCTATTACTATACACCTCCTAATAAGATTTGTCAATATGAAAACACAAGCGCCAGAAGCCGTTTCTAGCGCTTATTTTATGACTCCTGCTTTTTTGAGTGTTTTGTAAGCGCCACGCTTGTTGATCGTCTTGATACCTCGAGCCGAGAGGGTAAGAGTTATTGTCTTCTTGAGCTCCGGTACATAGACACGTTTCTTCTGCAGGTTTGGATACCTGCGCTTAGTGCCGGTCGGGTTGAACTTGGTGGCACGAGTCCTGTTGGAATAGCCGCCTCCGACCTGTGAAGTCTTTTTTGTTACCGGGCAAATCTTAGCCATAATGTTCAATAGACTAACCTAAACTTGATTTAATTACAAGCAAGACTCAGAATGGGTCCAGATATTGCTTTTACCATTCTTACAAGGAGGCAGATGATGCATGCTTTGCCTGAACATTTTGCTCTGAAGCCGGATTGGTGGGTTGATAGAATCAATCTTCTTTTAGGAGAATGGAGGTACTCTCCGTCTCTTAATCTTCAGGAAGCCTATGATCGGGCATGGGATCTGCTTCCATGTACTGGATATGCAGGATTTCGCCCATGTGCAAACTGCAGCGAGCTTGGATTCCCTTGCGGCAGTAGAGAGCGCCCCTGCATGGTGGAGTCAGCCTACAGTGCAAAAGGTTATCCGCTCAGATATGCAATTATTTATCCGGACGGAGAAAGAAAGGAGATTGCTCTGCCTCTCATATCGGATGATTACGGGTATAGATGGTCCGCCGAGAGCTATTCTCAGAAAAAGGTGGTAGAACCATCTGATGAGTACTATTGTGATGGAATTCATCCCTCTTACCACTTATAGGCAGTCTGAACGCCGCGCGAATGCGCGGCGTTCTTCTCGATATTTGTTATAATTCTTGTAATGCAAGTAGATTTCATCTTTCAAATAGCCATTCTTATCATGTCGGTGGTGGTGCACGAAGTCTCGCACGGCTTTGCTGCCAACTCTCTCGGCGATCCGACAGCCAAGTATGAAGGCCGTTTGACCTTAAATCCTCTGAACCATTTGGACCCAGTAGGCTCTTTTCTAGTGCCTGCTCTCTCTTATGTAATGGGTGGATTCATCTTTGGCTGGGCCAAGCCTGTGCCTTATAATCCTCACAATCTTCGACCCGGCAGGTGGTCTGAACCGCTTGTGGCTTTAGCCGGCCCAGCCTCCAACATTTCAATCGCTCTTATTTTCGGCATTATTTTGAGACTCTCGGTTTCAGGAGGATATGCCAGTTCTGCTTTTATAGAAATAACTTCGCTGGTGATATTCATTAATATATTGCTGGCTGTATTCAACCTCATGCCGATTCCGCCGCTTGATGGTTCAAAGCTCTTATTCGCTCTCTTCCCTGAGAAACTGTATAAAATGAGGTATTTCTTCGAGAGATACGGGCTAATTCTGGTTATTCTTTTCATTTTTCTCGTATGGCAGCTTGTGGCTCCTATAGTCTTTTACTTCTTTGAGCTTATTTCAGGGATGCCTTTGATGTAAGGCTGGTTTGCGTTTTATAGAAATCTTTAGTAGAGTAGGTGTCTCCGTTTTGGAGAGTTTTTACCCTCTCAAATTTTGCTGTAGTAATGCAAAGTTTGGGTAGGTAAGATAATGGCAAAATTTGTTAGGGTGTATGTCCACAATCAATCAGCTTGTTAGGAAAAAGAGAAAGAAAGTCGCTAAGAAGTCCAAGGCGATTGCTTTGACGCGCGGTTTCAATACTTTGAAGAACAGGCCGGTATTCTATAATTCTCCATTCAAAAGAGGCGTAGCCACAAAGGTTACGACCAAGACTCCTAAGAAGCCTAACTCAGCTATCCGAAAGATCGCCAGAGTCCGCTTGACCAACGGTATGGAAGTTACAGGTTATATTCCAGGCATGGGACACAACTTGCAGGAGCACTCGGTGGTGCTACTTAGAGGCGGTAGAGTAAAGGATGTTGGTATCCGATATACAGTAGTAAGAGGCAAGCTCGATGCTGCAGGCGTAGAAAAGCGCAAGAAAGGCCGCTCCCAGTATGGTGCTAAAAAGCCTAAGGCTTAATTAAATTTTGATATGAGAAGAAAACTTAAAGCAAAACCTCCTATCCGACCGGATTTTACATATGATTCTGAGAAAGTTACGAAGTTTATAAACTACGTAATGCTAAGCGGCAAGAAAACCACTGCCAGGAAAATCGTTTATCAGGCTCTTGAAGAGATCAAGAACAAAACTAAAAACCCGAATCCTCTTGAAGTATTCGAGCTTGCTTTAAAGAACACAGGACCAACCATGGAAGTTCGCTCAAGAAGAGTTGGAGGTGCCAACTACCAGATCCCTCGCGAAGTAAGACCTGAGAGAAGACAGTATTTGTCTATGAAATGGATCATCAATGCAGCTCGCGCTAAAACCGGCAAGCCTATGTATGAACTTCTAGCTGAAGAGATTGTCGCTGCTTCAAACAATGAAGGCGAAGCTATCAAGAAGAGGGAAAATACTCACAAGATGGCAGAGGCTAATAAAGCCTTCGCTCACTTCGCCTGGTAAATTACGGTCTCTTTTGCCGATACTCTTCGTTGCTGCGCTCATTTGCTCCTGCGCAGTATTTTTTATACAGCTTAGTCGCAAATTCACTTGCGTCTCGAGTATCGGCAAAAGAGCCTCGTAATTCATTTTTTATACAGCTTTCTCGCTGTGCTCATTTCTGCCTTGAGCTTCTTAGGAAATTGAACCTTTGAGTTGTATTTTTATGCTGCCAGTTGTGCAGACACTATCAGGCGATGGCTGGCTTCGCCGTTGCCGAGAAGGGTGCCGGCGCAGGTTATGAGGTTGATCTGCTTTGCATCCGTATCTTCAAAGAGGGTATAGCGGGAGAGGGTGGCTACCGGATATGTCTTCGTTTCGGTAGCTGTGAAGTGCAGCACTCTGCCGGCTTTGGTGATTACATATATGTCGCTGCCTGGATTTAGCATGTGAAGATTTTTAAAGGCTGCAGTGTTATGCGCATCGAGGACTGCCGTGCCAGTTTCGCCAGGAAGCGTCCCGTACTTGTACCAGCCAACATTGTTTGTGCGTCCGGAAGGTACATCCATGTTGCCTTTATTGTTTATGCCAACGCCTTCTATAGATGAAGAGAGATTGATTGAAGGAATGTAGAGCCACAACGGAGGATCATAGGATGAAATGGGCTGCGAAGCAGTCTGGGCGGCTTCGGCTACTTTGTCTGAAGATTTGAAAGGAACAGGGAATAATGCAAACGTAATTATTAAAATAAAAACAAGTAAAAACTTAAAATGATTTTTTATTAAAGGATTCATGACTCGACATTGTATACGGTTGAGAATGGAAATATAAGTTGTGCGAGAGGGGAAAGTGGTGTCTGGTTAGGGCGCTGTTGTTTTTTCTATGCTTTACTGTATTATGATGCCATCTGGCAGTAATTTTGCTGCTCATTTTTATTTAAAATTATAAATATGGAGAGAGACTATCCGTTAGAAAGAATTAGAAACTTTGGAATTGTCGCCCACGTGGATGCGGGTAAAACCACCACGTCTGAACGCGTGCTTTACTATACCGGTTCTCAGCACAAGATCGGTGAGGTGCATGAAGGTGAAGCTACCACCGACTGGATGGAGCAGGAGAAAGAGCGCGGCATTACTATCACAGCCGCTGCTGTAACATGTTTTTGGGGACCCACAAACATTCCAGAAGGCGAGAGGCTGAAGAAAGAGAATAAATATCGTTTCAATATTATCGACACTCCAGGTCACATAGACTTTACAGTTGAGGTTAAGCGCTCTCTTAGGGTGCTCGACGGCGCCATGGTGGTCTTTGACGGAGTTGCCGGAGTGGAGCCTCAGTCGGAAACCAACTGGAGATATGCTGAAGAAGCTCATGTTCCAAGAATCTGCTTCATAAACAAGATAGACAGGACCGGAGCATCTTTTGAGCGCTCTTTCCAGAGCATTTTAAACCGACTGTCCAAGAATGCAGTCAGAATGACCTTGCCAATCGGCGAAGAAGACAAGCATGAAGGTTTGGTGCATCTTTTGCGCATGAAGGCTTACTACTTTGAAGGCCCTATGGGCGACAAGATAGTGGAAAAGGAGATTCCGGAGAACATGAAGGCGGATGTTGAAAAATATCGCGCTGAATTGGTGGAAAAGATCGTTGAAAACGATGAAGCTCTGATGAATCAGTACCTCGACGGCAAGGAAATAGGCTATGAAGACCTTAAAGCAACGCTCAGAAAGGCGGTTATAGCTAATAATGTTTTCCCCGTGTTTGCCGGTTCCGCCCTCAAGAACAAGGGCGTGCAGCTGGTTCTCGACGCGGTGGTGGACTTTTTGCCGAGTCCTCTTGATGTGCCTCCTGTAAAAGGCATCGACCCAAGGACAGGCGAGGAGATAGAAAGACATGCTTCAGACAGCGAACCTTTCTCAGCTCTTGCATTTAAATTGCAGTCTGACCCGTTTGTCGGTCAGCTCACTTTCTTCCGTGTTTATTCCGGTACTGTAGAGTCCGGTACCTATATATACAACTCAACTCTTGATGAGAAAGAGCGTCTCGGAAGAATCGTGCGTCTGCAGGCAGATAAGAGAGAAGAAGTTAAGAAGGTTTTTGCCGGAGAGATTGCAGCTGCGGTTGGTCTCAAGGATGCTAAGACCTCGCATACTTTCTGTGATGAGAATCATCCTATAATTCTTGACCAAATCACATTCCCTGAGCCGGTTATCTCGCTTCGTATTGAGCCTAAGACCAAGGCTGACCAAGAGAAAATGGGTATGGCTCTCAAGCGTCTTTCAGATGAAGACCCAACATTTAAGATCAAAACAGATTCAGAGACCGGAGAGACTGTCATTATGGGTATGGGTGAGCTCCACTTGGAGATTATCGTTGACAGACTCAAGCGAGAATTCGCTGTTGAAGCCAATGTTGGCAAGCCTCAGGTATCATATAAAGAAACCATCCAAGGCGAAGCAGAAGTCGAGAATAAATACATTAAGCAGACAGGAGGTAAGGGTCAGTACGGACACGTTAAGATCAAGATCAAACCTCTTCCTGACTATGATCCAGATGAAAAGGTGCCGAAGAACGTGCATCGAGAAGAAGGTTTCGAGTTCATTGATTCGATCAAAGGAGGTGTTATTCCTCAGGAGTTTATCCCTGCAGTAGAAAAGGGTATCAAAGAAGCTATGGATAGAGGTGTGCTTGCCGGATACAAGATGACAGGCATTTCTGCGGAACTTCTCTTTGGTTCTTATCACGATGTGGACTCGTCTGAGATTGCATACAAGATAGCTGCCAGCCAGGCATTCCAAGAAGCAGCCAAGAAGGCAAAACCTGTGCTCCTCGAGCCTATTATGAAAGTGGAAGTAGTTGTCCCTGATAAGTTCATGGGTGATGTAACAGGCAACTTGTCCAGTAAGAGAGGTCAGATAGAGGCCATGGAAGAGAGAGGAGATCTTAAGGTTGTTAGGGCATTCGTGCCGCTGTCGGAAATGTTCGGATATGTAACAAACCTGCGTTCGATGACAGAAGGCCGAGGTTCGGCAACAATGGAATTCGACCACTATGCTGTGGTGCCTAAGAATGTTGAGCAGGAAATCATAGAAGCAAGGACGGGAGGGAAATAAAATACCCGTAGACACTACGGATGACCGCCAAAGCGCCCCGCATATGCGGGGCGCTTCTGTGTTGTCTATCCGAACTGTTTTCCCGTTGGTCATTGATTTTAGCTCATCTGAGTGTTATGGTATCGGCCGGAGTTTGTTCTGTTTTCTTAAACCCTTTCAAGGAGCTCGGACTGTGGGCAAAAAGAAATCGAGGCGGCGCGACAGGGGTGACGTGGAACAGCTCAGGGAATTGGAAGCTCGCCATGGTCGTCACGGGAGACGCGCAGCTGCCTCATTTCCACCGGCTGCCGCAGAGTCTGCTGGTGAAACGCCTTATCCGAAGGCCGAGATCATCGAGATCGGAGTCTTCGGAACGGTGGCATGGTTCAGCAACGGGCGGGGATTCGGCTTCATTAAGCGGGATGATCCGAAGCTCACCGACGTGTTCGTGCACCAGACAGCTCTTCCTGATTACATCGAGGAGCTCGAGAAGGGTCAAAGGGTCTCCTTCGATGTTAAGAAGACCCCGCGAGGTATGCGAGCGGAGAATGTCCAGATGATTGTCCCGGAGAACATTCGGGGGGTCGCCTAGGACTAGGCCGCTGTGCAGCAATTACCCCAGGAGCTTGCGCTCCTGGGGCTTTTTCTGTAAGATAGCCCCAGCGTCTTATACGGCTTAGGTATGATCTTTGAGTCTTTCTCAATAAAGGAAAACTAAGCTGCTATACTGCGCTTAATCCTAAATCAAAGTAAGTAGCAGTTCTCGCGCACTTACTTTGCTTCGGGAAATTACAAAACTTAAATTTAAGAATTAATTATTATGGCAGCAGCAGAATTTGATAGGTCTAAGTCGCATGTCAACGTAGGTACTATCGGACACGTTGACCACGGTAAAACTACATTGACCGCAGCTATCTTGAGCGTGCTCAACCGAGCCGGAAAGAAGGCTACAGTCAAGGACGTCAACGCAATTGACAGTGCTCCTGAGGAAAAGGCACGAGGTATAACCATCGCCCTTTCCCACTCAGAATACGAGACAGATACAAGGCACTATGCTCACATAGATGCCCCTGGTCACGCAGACTACATCAAGAACATGATTACGGGCGCAGCCCAGATGGACGGCGCTATCTTGGTGGTAGCAGCTACTGATGGTGTGATGCCTCAGACTCGTGAACATATCCTTCTTGCTAAGCAGGTGGGTGTTCCTAAGATCATAGTATTCATCAACAAGTGCGACATGGTTGCAGACAAGGAACTTATTGACCTTGTTGAAGAAGAAGTTCGTGATCTTCTGACTAAGTACGAGTATGACGGAGCAAATGCTCCTGTTATCAGAGGTTCTGCTCTCAAGGCTCTTGAGGCTACAGGCATTGATGACGAATGGTCTCAGAAGATTCTTGACCTTGTAAATGCTCTTGATACTTACATTCCGCTTCCACAACGTGATACTGACAAGCCATTCCTTATGCCTATCGAGGACATCTTCTCGATTGAAGGCCGCGGAACAGTGGTTACAGGACGTATTGAGAGAGGTATCATCAAGGTTGGTGATGAAGTTGAAATTGTAGGAATCAAAGATACGACAAAGACAGTTGTTACCGGTATTGAAATGTTCAACAAGTCTCTTCAGGAGGGACAGGCCGGAGACAATGCAGGTATCCTGCTGCGAGGTGTAAAGAAAGAAGACCTTCACAGAGGTCAGGTTCTCGCTAAGCCGGGATCTATTACTCCTCACACTGAATTCACAGCTGAAGTCTACATCCTGAAGAAGGATGAAGGAGGCCGACACACTCCATTCTTCACTGGCTACAAGCCTCAGTTCTACATCGGTACTACCGATGTTACAGGAGACGTAACTCTACCTGAGGGTGTAGAGATGGTTATGCCGGGTGACACAGTTACCTTCACAGTTAAGCTGGTGGCTCCAGTAGCTCTTGAAGAGCAGCGCCGCTTCGCTATCCGAGAAGGAGGTAAAACTGTGGGTGCCGGTGTGGTAACCAAGATCATTAAGTAAGGCAGCTGCTAGCTGCTAGGGACTTGCTTCTAGCTTGAATTCAAAAGCTAGCACCTAGAACCCAGCACCTAGAACCTAGCGACAATGGCTACAAAACCTAAAGCAACAAAAAAGAGCAATAACAAAGAAGGCGAAGCTTCCAAGCTTCGCATCAGGGTTCGAGCTTATGAATCCAAAATTCTTGATCTCTCAGTAAAGCAGATAATCGACACTGCACTTCGTTATGATGCGGAAGTTCAAGGTCCGATTCCTTTACCGACTGAGATAAAGAAATACACAGTCAACCGCTCTTCCTTCGTCTACAAGAATGCGCGAGAACAATTTGAGATGAGGGTGCACAAGAGACTGATAGACATCATAAATCCGACTCCAAAGATCATTGAGTCTCTAACGAATCTGTCTCTGCCTTCCGGCGTGAGCATTGACGTTAAGATGATGTAATTCGGCTACTGATTAAATCCAATGAAATTCCTTCTGGCAAAAAAAGTAAATATGACGCAAGTCTTCGATGAGAATGGCGTTGCTCATCCTGTAACTGTACTATCCGCAGGGCCTTTGACCGTGACTCAGGTCAAGGATATGGCTCGTGATGGTTACAAAGCTGTGCAGGTAGCCTTCGGAGAGAGGAAAGAGAAGAATATTTCCAAGTCTCTCCGCGGTCACTTGAAAGGCATCAATGCGTCTGTCTTGAAGGAGTACAGAGCTAAGGAAGGTGAAGATCTTCCGAATCTTGGAGACAAGATCGGACTTGATTCATTTGCCGAAGGAGACACAGTAACTGTGTCAGCAGTGTCGAAAGGCAAGGGCTTTCAGGGTGTAGTCAAAAGACATGGATTCAAAGGAGGCCGCCGCTCTCATGGTCAGAAGCATTCTGAACGCGAGCCGGGTTCAATCGGCGGAGGCGGTAGGGCCGGAGGACGTGTGGTTAAAGGTATGAGAATGGCCGGAAGAATGGGAGGTGAAAGAGTAACGGTAAAAAATCTCAAGATCATTAAGATTTTGCCAGAATCCGAAGAACTAATGGTAAAAGGCGCTATCCCAGGAAGAAGAGGAACACTGGTAGAGATTAAAGCCGCTAGATAACAGACATGGATACATCTATTTACAACAAAGAAGGAAAAGAAGTAGAAAAGATTGCTCTTCCGGAATCTGTTTTCGGTCTGCCTTGGAATGCCGATTTGGTATATCAAGTTGCTAATTCGCTTCAGTCTTCCAAGCGAAAGCCTGTCGCTCATGCAAAAACTCGCGGAGAGGTAAGCGGAGGAGGTAAAAAGCCATGGAGACAGAAGGGAACTGGCCGGGCAAGACACGGTTCTAATAGATCACCTATCTGGGTAGGCGGCGGTGTAGCGCATGGCCCTCGCAATGACAAGAACTACGAGCGCACTGTTTCAAGAAAGATGAAAGCCAAGGCTCTTTATACTATTCTTTCCCGCAAGCTCAAGGACGGTGAGATTCTTCTCGTTGATTCTTTCGATCTATCGCAGCCAAAGACTCGCGAAGCTGTAGAGACTCTAAACAATCTCTCTTCGATAAAGGGGTTTGAAGGTCTTCTTTCAAAAAAGAAAAATTCTGCTACTATAGCCCTCTCAGGCAAGAATAAGGAAGCAGAAAGGTCTTTTGCAAATCTTGGCAACATGGAGGTCATTGAGGCTAGGAATCTTCACCCTCTGGTTCTTCTTGAACACAAGTACTTGGTTATCGAGAATCCTAAGGAGGCTCTTGATTCTCTGCCTGGCAACAAGCTTCGAGGCAAAAAGGCTGATAAGTCTGAACCTAAGGAGAAGAAGACAGTGAAGGCAAAAGCAAAGGCTAAGACAGCTAAGTCCAAGAAAACTAAATAGCAATGCAAAATTTGAATATAAAACCTAATACAGTGCTGCTTAAGCCTTATATAACAGAAAAGGCAGCAATCTCCGCAGAGAAAGATAATGCGTATGTCTTTGAAGTTACTCCTAGTGCAACCAGGGCAAGCGTAGCTGCTTCTGTGAAGAATGCTTACAATGTTGTTCCTGTTAAGGTAAATCTTGTTGCTATACCTAGGAAAAGAGTTTTTGTACGCGGCAAACATGGAACTAAAGGAGGAGGCAAAAAGGCTTATGTATATCTAAAGAAGGGCGACAAAATAGATATAATATAGCCCGAAATTTGCATAAATAAAATGAAAAGATTTAAACCGACAGCTTCATCAAAAAGAAATACAGCTCTTGTTGAATACAGGAAGACTATTACTGCTGGAAAGCCTTTGAAGTCTCTGACTAAGGGATTCAGGAGAGGAAGCGGCAGGAATAATCTCGGTCGCATTACTACTAGGCACAAAGGAGGCGGACACAAGAGGCTTCATAGGGATGTAGATTTTTCATACAACAAGCTAGACATTCCTTTCACAGTTAAAACCATAGAATACGATCCAAATCGCTCAGGATTCATCGGTCTGGTTGCTTACAAAGACGGTGAGAGGCGATATGTTCTACTGCATAAAGAAGCTAGAGTTGGTGACACTTACGTTGTCTCCGAAAATGCTCCTATCGTTGCCGGCAATCGCTTGCCTCTAAAGAACATCACAGTGGGTACTATGGTTTACAACATAGAGCTTAAATCCAAAGGCGGTGCCAAGATCGCTCGCTCAGCAGGCAACTATGCAGAAGTTTTGGCCAAGGATGGAGGTTATGTAACAGTTAAGATGCCTTCGAGCGAGATGAGGAAAGTTCCTGAGAACGCTTGGGCAACTGTAGGCGAAGTATCAAATTCCGAGAACCGCTTGATCAAACTCGGTAAGGCGGGCAGGTCTCGTTGGCTCGGTATTCGTCCAACTGTACGAGGTACAGCTATGAACCCGGTAGACCATCCGCATGGAGGTGGTGAAGGCCGCCAGGGCCGAGGTCGCCGAAGAGCAATCTCTATCTACGGCAAGCCTACAGGCAAAGGTCAGAAATCCCGCCGTTCTAAAAAGTATTCAAACAAGTTTATCGTGAAGAGAAGAAAGGTAGGAAAGAAGTAAGTAAAAAATCCCCGAGAGGGATTTTTTGTTGTGCATATGTATAATTACTATTAGAACTGACCACAAACAGGAGGATATATGCTTGCGGAAACTCGAGCCGCACTTACGGCAGCTCTCGCTATGCTTGAGAAACTGCAATGGTCTGCTTATGGAAGGTGCCCAGTATGTAACGGATTAGACCCATTTGTATCCAAGGGCGGCCCAGCAAGCTCGCATGGATTTTTCGGCCACTCTTCTGAGTGCGAGCTTGCAAAGATGTTAGGCAAGCATCATGAATGGTTTTCTTGTGACTGCTTTGTCTTAGGTAGAATGTGTTTGAGCACTCCTCTTTATAATGGAAGGCAATGGAATGAGTTGAGTTTCGAAGAAAGGAGCGCAATGCTCAGCAAGGTTGCGTAAGCCCCGACATATCGGGGCTTTTTCTTGCAAAATAGTTTTATTCCTGTAAAGTAACTCTCGTAAGGTCAAAGACAAGGGGCAGGGAATACCCAGAAGTCCTCTCGAGACAAATCTCCGTTTTCGGCCTTATATTATTAGGTCGATTTTTTATTGTATGGCTATTACCAGACAGAAAAAGGAGGAAATAGTTGAAAATTTGACAGAGGCTCTAAAGCGCGCCAAGTCGCTCGCTTTCGTCAATTTCAAAGGACTTTCAGTCGGCGATGTTACAGAAATGCGCAAAGCTCTTAAAGAGCAGAGTGTTTCCTACAAAGTTGCCAAGAAGAACCTTGTTAACAGGGTTCTTGATGCCGAGAAATTTGACGGAGAAAAGCCGCTACTCGAGGGAGAGCTAGCTCTCGCATGGAGTGAAGATCCTGTAGCATCTTTGCGCGAGGTGCATGCCTTTCAAAAGAAATTTGCCGGAGGAGTGAATATCCTCGGAGCAGTCTTTGAAGGCAAGTATATCGCCAAGCCAGAAGCTGAGGAAATTGCACTCATTCCAAGCCTTGACGTTTTGCGTGGCAAATTTGTCAACATCATTAATTCTCCGATACAGAGAACAGCGGTCGCTCTCAGCGAAATTGCTAAATCACGATCGTAATTACTAATTGAAATTAATACTATGGCAGAAGAAACAAATACAGAAGCACAGGCTCCGGCAGAGGAAGTGAAAGAAGAAACTCAGGCTGCGCCTGCTAGCGAAGAAGTTAAAGAAGAGACTAAAGAAGTAGAAGTCCCTGAGAAGTTCAAGAAGATTGTTGAAGAAATCGAGAACATGTCAGTGCTTGATCTCAACGAGCTAGTTAAGGTCTTCGAAAACAAATTCGGCGTTTCAGCTACAGCTGTAGCGGTTGCAGGTCCTGCTGCCGGCGGTGAAGCTGAAGAAGGAGGTTCTACGGTAAATATAGAGCTTTCTGACGCAGGTGCTAACAAGATTGCCGTTATCAAGGTGGTCAAGGAAGCTCTCGGACTTGGATTGAAGGAGGCAAAGGATATGGTTGATGCTGCTCCATCTATGCTTAAGTCTGATGTGAAGAAAGAAGAAGCTGAAGAACTCAAGGCTAAGATTGAGGAAGCAGGAGGTAAGGCCACCTTTAAATAAGCGGAGCTTATTTAGGTAGGTCTTACGGCCGGAGCGCACTCAGTCCGACTACAGCAGTAGTCGGGCGCGAGGCGGAGTCGCGGAAATTTCCGAGCTACGGCGAGGAAATTATCTGTGACAAAGTTACCTTCAAGTAAAACAAAGAAAAAACAACAATTTATGGTGCCTTGCGGAGCCCGGCGTGGTGAGCAGAGCAGAATTTTCAGCAGAAAATTACTGCATGCACAGGAAATTGTTGTTTTTTCTTTGTTTTAAAGCTGGGTTGTAACTTCTCTCCTGTCCAGATAGAATACGCCCATGCCATCTTCTTCCCATATATTCGGCACGAACAGCAAGGCCAGGATTATCCGTCTCTTTGTATTCAACCCAGGTCAGTCTTTCAGCCCAAAAGAAGTTTCCAGAAGGTCCAAGGAACGCCCTAATACAGTCAGAAAAGAGCTCAGGTCTCTATCCAAAGGCAAGCTTATAAGGAAGACCAGTAAGGGTTATGCCCTAAACAGCACCTACCCAAATCTTTCTGCTCTTGAGAGCTTTCTTATTGACGTTGCCCCTGTAAGCGAGCAGGAAATCATAAAAAAGCTAAGCAAGGCCGGCAATATCAAACTTGTAGTTATAGCCGGAGTATTTATTCATGACCTTGAGAGCAGGGTAGATCTACTCATAGCTGGAGACAATATAAAGCAGACAGCCTTAGTTTCGGCCATATCTTCGATAGAAGCAGAGCTTGGCAAAGAACTGCGATATGCAGCTTTTGAAACTGATGATTTTAAATACAGACTTGGCTTATATGACAAGCTTATAAGAGATATTCTCGATTTTTCTCATAAAAAGATACTAAATAAATTAGGTATTTGACATCCTGTAAATAAAAGTGGATATCCACAGCCTTAGAAACGCTTGCCTTTGAGTAAATTTCGTTGGTGTATAATGATTTTATACCCCTTTAAGAGTGGTAATTAGAAGTTAAGTGCTTTTAGCACGATTTCAGTCAAGAATATATGTTATTAAACACTTGGGGAGACGTACTGACTCTTTCATTCCAAAACCTGTGGGTTGGAGTCGTTAATTTCGTCCCGAACCTTGTCGTAGCCATCATTATCGTCATTCTCGGATGGCTGATAGGTGCTCTCTTTGGTAGAGCCATCTGGCAAGTATTCCGTTCTGTAAAGGTCGATGACGCTCTTCGTAGAGCAGGATTTGAGTCATTTCTTCGCCGAGGCGGTATTCGCTTAGACTCAGGAGCTTTTGTCGGCGGTATTGTGAAGTGGTTCATCATAGTTGTATTCCTTATTGCAGCTTTTGATGTACTCGGCCTTAGCCAGGTCAATCTATTCCTTCAGGAAGTTGTATTGGCTTATCTTCCTCGAGTTCTCGTGGCAGCACTAGTTCTTCTGGTAGCTGGCGTAATTGGCGATGTTACTGAGCGAGTAGTTGTGGCAGCTGCAAAGACAGCTGACGTAAGCTCTGCTCACTTCGCAGGTTCTGTAGCTAAGTGGGCTATCTGGATATTTGCTATCCTGGTTGCTCTCTCACAGCTCGGAATTGCAGCGGCATTTAGCCAGACTCTCTTTACCGGAGTGGTTATCGCACTCTCTCTAGCACTTGGATTGTCATTTGGACTTGGCGGTCAGGAAGCAGCAGGGCGCTTCATTGAGAAGCTCCGTGGAGAAATGAGCGGCAAGCATCACAACGGATAATAGGTATTTCAGCTAGATAATACCTTAGCTGTTCTTTGCAGAAGGCCCCTACTGGGGCCTTTTGCGCATCTGAATTTTCTAAAGTAATGCTTGACAAAATTAATAATATATTATAAAAATGAAGAGGATAGGCATTTGCCTACCTAGTTATTTCACTTCTAGCCCAGGAGGGCAAAATGACTGCTCAGGAGGAGCAGGCGAGCGAGCGAGCCGAAAGGCGGCGCGAGCAGAGGATAAAGGGCCCAGCAGTTAATAGCTGCTGGGCCCTTTATCCTGCGAAATCTTATAGAGAAGTGTTAATTCTTGACTTCAAAGTCTAGCACCGCGTCTATCTCCTCTATAGGAAGGTTAAGGCGTTGCGCCACTTCGGAAGCCACGGCTTCTCGCGTAGTTGCTTCGCTTACATATTGATCGTCTTCTTGGCCTTCAAGCTTTATTCTCACTTCAGTTTCACCATCTTCCGCTTCTGCCTCTACTTCGATTAAGCTTACTTCTCCTTGCTCGTCATCCCTATCTTCATCCTCTATTTCCGCTTCGTCTGCCTCCACATCTTCGTCCTGATCCTTGATCTCATTCTCATCAGCTTTTCCGGATCCGCTGTTATCTTCCTGCGTACGGATGCGTATCTCTCCGTCTTTATTCTCTATCCTGGTGCGTACTCCATTTTCTCTGAGTTCAAGCTTTTCATCGCCGTCATCATCTATCTCATGCCTGAATTCTATAATTTTCCCGCCGTCGGCTGATTTGGCCTTAAGCCTCACTTCTGATTCATTGCCCTCGTCTTCCACTTCGACGCGCGCTTTTACTTGAGCCGGAAGATCGTCTACGTTCGAGAGCAATCTTTCCATAGCAACTTCAACTGCTTGCTGGGCCTCTATGTTGCCTTTGGCTTCAAGCTTGGCTGATACTTCAGAGAGAGCCGCAAATGCATTTTCAAGGGAAGACTCAATGCGGACATTACTTTCGTCTTCAGCAGGCTCTTCGGCTTCATTTTCCGCTTCAGACTCTTCTGTATCCTCAGTTTCCTCTATGTCTTTCTCTTCTGCTTCCTCTCCAAGAATATCTTCGAATTCTTTGACGCGCTCTGTGGCGAATTTTACCCTCAGTTCATCCTTTTTATCTTCCCCGATGGCTGTAGATATGCGTATTTTTTCTACCGCCTGGTCTACGGGAAAGAGCAAGTCTCCTGGCTGTGCGCTGTCTGAGACTGCCACTGTGGCGCCGCCGCCTACTGCTACTAATAATGCTATTGCTAGTGGAATCATAATGCTTAAATGAAAATAATAAATTTAATACCTGCATAAAATTATACCAAAGTCCTATTTGACTTAAAACCTTATTTTCTATACTATATCTCGCACAAGCGCTTGACGCTTTTTGTTTTCTAAATACGCATATTAATGACTCGTTCATCAAGAAAAGGTCCATATGTCGATCCTCGAATTTTAAAGAAAATCGAGAGTAAAACTCCGCAGACAGCCGGAGTTATTAAGACATGGTCGAGGGCATGCCAAATTTCTCCAGAAATGCTTGGATTTACTTTTGGTGTTCACAATGGCAAGGATCATATAGAAGTTTTTGTTACTGAAGATATGGTTGGCCACCGTTTGGGCGAGTTTTCTCCCACCCGCAAATTCATAAAGCACGGTGGTAAGATGCAGAAAGAGCTTGAGCAGAAGAAGAAAGAAGCTGAGATTTCAGCTGCTAGAGCTGCTAAAGCATCAACAGATTCTAAGAAATAGTCTGGTATAGAAATCAAGTAACATGGCAGAAGCAAAGGCACAGCTCAATACTTACAGGCAATCTCCTAGAAAGGTTCGCCTTGTTGCTGACCTGGTAAGAGGTAAGTCAGTTAATGATGCATTGTCTATGCTCGCTTTCACAACCAAAAGAGCAGCAGGTCCGATACGCAAGCTCATTTCTTCCGCAGTGGCTAATGCTAAAAACATGTCCATGCCGGCAGACAGCTTAGTGATTAAAGAAATCAAAGTAGACGAAGGCAGAACTCTTTACAGGCGTCAGCCTCGCTCACACGGTATGGCTCATCCTATAAGGAAAAGAACAAGCCATATTAGTGTTACTCTGGAAGAAGCAGCTCCGAAGCCTGCTAAAAGCAGAAGCAAAAAGACTGTAAAGACAGAAGAAAATAATAACCAAGAAGCTCAAACTGTTAAATAATCATTATGACTCATACAGTACATCCATACTCACATAGGTTAGGAATTCTGAGGGACTGGAAGTCTCGCTGGTTTTCACCTAAAGAAAAGTACAAAGAATTCCTTAGGGGAGATGTGCTTATTCGTGACTTTCTTGAGAAGAAGCTCAAAGGTTTTTATGTTGCTGATATTGAGATAGAAAGAAGTCAGAAGGCTCTTCGCATAATAATCTCAACATCAAGGCCGGGTATGATCATCGGCAGACAAGGAGGCGGAGCTGAGGTTCTGAGAGCTGACATAAAGAAGCTTCTTGCCAAGCACAAACTCTTAGACCCTGCAGTAGATGTAAAGCTTGATATAAAAGAAATAAAGTCTCCGGAATCAAATGCAGCTATTGTGGGTCAGATGGTTGTTGAGGGTTTGGAAAAGCGCCTGCCTTTCAGAAGGGTCGTCAAGCAGATGATAGAAAAAGTAATGGCTAATAGAGATGTCGAAGGCGTGCGTATCATGCTTGGAGGCCGCCTGGGCGGAGCTACCATGAGCCGCACAGAAGATAGAAAACTCGGCAGAATTCCTCTTCAAACTCTAAGAGCAAACGTTGATTATTCTTCAACTAAAGCTGTGATGCCTTACGGCACCATTGGAGTAAAGGTGTGGATTTATAAGGGAGATGTTTTCGATCAGCCTGCAGGCAAATTTTAAACAAATCTAAATAACTTTTAATAAAATGCTGTTTCCAAAGAAAGTAAAACATCGCAAGTGGCAGACAATGAGGAAGAATCCTTCCAAAGTAGGTCCTGCTACCAGAGGGGTTACTGTGGCTTTTGGTTCTTATGGACTTAAGTCTATGGAAGCTGCCAGAATTAGATCTAATCAGATAGAAGCTGCAAGAAAAGCTCTGACTCGCGCTGTAGGCAAGACCGGCAGATATTGGATACGTATTTTCCCTGACATGCCTTATACCAAGAAGCCTGCCGAAGTTAAGCTTGGAAAGGGTAAGGGAGATCTTGAAGGTTATGTGGCTCCTGTAAGAGCCGGCAGGATCCTCTTCGAGGTCGATGGTGTCAGTGAAGCTGTAGCCAAGGAGGCTTTGCGCAAGGCGGGCACTAAATTGCCGGTTAAGACCAAGGTGGTTGCAAGATAAAAGAGCAGACACTAAGCAGAATCATGAAAAAGACAAATTATAAAGATAAGAATAAGGATGAATTGATCAAGACTCTCTTGGAAAAGCGAGAGGATCTTAGAAAATTTCGCTTTGGCATAACCGGCTCTAAGACTACCAACACAAAGCATGGCCACAATCTTAAGAAAGATGTTGCCCGCATTATGACCGAACTGGTATCTATGCAAAAGAAAGAAAATTTAACTGAAAAATAATGGAAAAGGAAAATAAAACAACTAAAGAGCGATCAGCGGGCAAAACTTTGTCCGGTACTGTAGTGTCCGACAAGATGAAGGATACTGTGGTTGTTCTTGTTGAGCGCTACGAAAAGCATCCGAAATACAAGAAATATATTCGCATCCAAAAGAAATTTAAGGCGCATGATGCAGGTAATACCAAGAAAATTGGAGACAAGGTAACGATCACTGAAACCAAGCCTATTTCAAAAGATAAGCATTTTATGGTAGTTTAAGCATCTTAGTATGATTCAGCCACAAACCATCGTAGATATCGCAGACAATTCCGGAGCAAAGCTGGGTAGGGTTTTCAAAGTACTTGGAAGCTCTAAGAAGCGCTATGCAAGGATAGGGGACCTCGTAGTACTCTCTGTTCAAAAAGCGGAACCAAGAAAAAGCGTCAAGAAAAAGGATGTCCTCTTCGGTGTGATAGTTCGCCAGCGCGCTCCATTCCGCAGAAAGGATGGTTCTTATGTCAGGTTTGACCAGAATGCGGTGGTAATTTTGGACAATGCCAAGAAGGAGCCTATAGCTGGTAGAGTTTTCGGCCCTATACCTCGCGAAATAGGCGAAAAGGGTTTTCAGAAGATAATTTCTCTAGCCCCTGAGGTGGTATAAGTAAATTTATATTTATGCATGTAAAGAAAGGAGACAACGTAATAGTGCTTGCAGGCAAAGACAAAGGCAAGAAAGGAAAGATTCTGAAGGCTTTTCCGCGCATGGATAAAGTCCTTGTGGAAGGTGTAAATGCCAAGAAGGTTCACCAGAAAGCTACAAGAAGCGAAGGGCAAGGACAGGTGGTGGAGAAATTCTTCCCAATTCACGTATCAAACGTTAAATTAGCCGACAGCAAGCAACCGACAACAGACAAAAAGAAAAATTCAAAGAAAGTTGCTGGTAGTAAGTCATAGATTCTAAGTTGAAAATGTTATGGAAACTTTAAAAGAAAAATCAAACAAGTCATTCGATGCTTTGAAGGAAGAGCAAGGATACAAGAACAGGATGCAAGCTCCGAAGATATTGAAGGTTGTAGTTTCTTCTGGTACAGGTTCTTTCAAGGATAAGAATAAGCTCAGCATCGTAGAAGACCGCATGTCTAAGATTACGGGTCAAAAACCTTCCGGCCGACCAGCTAAGAAGTCTGTAGCCAACTTTAAAACCCGCCAGGGAGATATTGTCGGTTACCAAGTTACTTTGAGAGGGAAGAGAATGTATGATTTTCTGGACAGACTCATAAACATCGCACTTCCTAGAACTAAGGACTTCAGAGGTATTTCTCCTGATGCTGCGGATGAAATGGGAAATTATACTCTAGGCATCAAAGAGCACACTATCTTTCCTGAAACTTCAGACGAGGAGCTCAAGGATGTCTTCGGAATGGCAATAACAATTGTAACGACCGCCAAGACCAAGAAAGAACTGCTTGCTCTCCTAAACCACCTCGGTTTCCCGTTCAAGAAATAGGGTAAAATAGCACAATGGAGCACGAGACCTTTTGGACTCTTGTCACTGACCTGGCTCATTGGCAATTCGAGCTATTCATCATCCTTATCTTCGACATCCTTGTCGGAGCACTCATCTGGCCCCAGCTTAAGAGGTGGTTTCGCCATCATAAGGAGGACGACGACAAGCTTCATACCCTCGAGGAAAGGGTAAGGAGGCTCGAAGAGAATCTCACTGATTAAGGCTAGTAGTATAGCTCTTGAATATGGAAAACCCTTATGTTAAGCTGTCCGCACGGCTTTAAAGGCCTCTTATTTAATTTACCCTCGTAAATTTTTTCCTCGCCTTAAATCTAAGCGGATTTATAGTAAGGAGGGTATACGAGAGTAAGTACAAGTTAGATTAACTAAAAGAAAATTTATTAGGGTTTATGGCAAAAATATCTGTAATAGCACGTTCGAAGAAGAAGCCCAAGTTTCCTACAAGGGCTGTTAACCGATGCTTCAAATGCGGACGCAAGCGCGGATATATGAGAGATTTCGATCTTTGCCGTATTTGTTTCCGAGAACTTGCTAATGAGGGCAAGATTCCAGGTGTTAAGAAATCTTCTTGGTAAGAATTATGGATCCTATCGCAGACATGCTGACAGCTTTGAAAAATGCCGGCAACGCCGGACTTTCGAGCGTTTCTATTCCTTATTCAAAGATAAAGGAAGATATTGCTAAAGTTCTAAAAGCTGAGGGATTCATAGGAGAGGTTGAAGTTAAGACTCTAAAGGGCAAGAAGACGCTTGTAATTGGAGTAATCATAAATAATCACAAACCTAAGATCCGCGAAGCCAAGAGAATATCAAAGCTATCCAAGAGGGTATACAAAAAAGCTGGAGAGATCAGACAGATAAAAGGTGGTTACGGCACAATTGTTATGACCACCCCTAAGGGTGTTATGTCCGGCAAGGATGCAAAGAAAGCTGGAGTCGGAGGCGAAGCTCTCTTATCTATTTGGTAAATATTCCAGTCTTCAGATTTAAAAACTTTCATGTCAAGAATAGGAAAACAAATTATGACTCTTCCGGAGAAGACCGAGATAAAAGTCTCGGACGGTTCCGTATCCATCAAAGGTCCTGAGGGAGAGATCACAAGAAAGCTTCATCCTCTGGTAGAAGTAAAGATAGAGGATAGAGATGTTACTGTTCATCCTAAGAAAGACAGTATTGAAGCGAGAGCTTTGTGGGGAACATTCGCATCCCATATTTCCAATATGATTGCCGGCGTCAACAAGCCTTTTGAGAAAAAGCTTATTGTTGAAGGAATTGGTTTTAAGTCAGAAGTTAAGCCTGCTTCTTCAGGAAATGGAGAAGAGTTGGTGATGTCGCTTGGCTTCTCTCATCCGGTCATAGTTAAAATTCCTGAGGGTCTCAGTGTCAAAGCAGAGAAAAACGTAATAACTGTTTCTGGTATAAACAAGGAGGGTGTAGGCAGCTTTGCTGCAAAAGTCAGGTCCATGAAAAAGCCGGAACCTTACAAAGGCAAAGGTATCCGCTATGATGATGAAATAATAAGGCGCAAGCAGGGTAAGAAATCAATATAAGTGAAATATGAATACTGCTAATAACAAAAGTATAAAGAGAGACAGAAGACGCGCTAAAATACGCGCTAAAATATCTGGTACTCATGATGTGCCTAGATTGTCTGTTTTCAAGTCGAACAAAGGTATGTTCGCTCAGCTTATAGATGACAATACCGGAACAACTATTGCATCTGCTAAAGATAAGGATCCAAAGAAGCTTGGAGAGAGTCTTGCAAAAGCTGCCCTTGCCAAGAAAATAGACAAAGCAGTGTTCGACAGAGGTGGTTATGTTTATACAGGTAGGGTCAAAGCTCTGGCTGATAGTGCCAGGGAGGCTGGATTAAAGTTTTAATATAAGTTATGGAAGAAGCAAAAACAGCAGAAAAAATAAACGGAAATGAGAAGTCGGCAGAGACTACAGCTACGGCTAATAAGCCTTTTGCTTCATCTCGAGGACCAAGGAATAGAAGAAGATCTTCAAGGGATACGCGTGTTAAGCCTGAGTTCGATCAAAAGATCATTAGCCTTCGCAGAGTTACCAGAGTGGTGGCAGGAGGAAGGCGATTCAGCTTCTCTGTTGCGGTAGTTGCTGGTAACAGGAAGGGTAAGGTTGGTGTCGGTCAAGGTAAAGCTTCGGATACTCCGCTTGCAATAGACAAGGCTTTCAGAGATGCCAAGAAAAACATGATAAGTGTCAATCTGACCAAAGACATGTCTATTCCTCATGAGGTGGAAGCCAAGTTTGCTTCTTCGGATGTTAAGATCATGCCTGCTAAAGGCAAGGGTATTTTAGCCGGAAGCTCTGTCAGAGTAGTGCTTGAACTCGCTGGCATGCATGGAGTAGGAGCAAAGCTTTTATCCAGGAGTAAGAACAGCGTCAATAACGCTTATGCCGCTATAAAGGCACTTAAAAAGCTTGATGGTCTTGAAATAAAAGAGAAATAATCAGACAATTTCATTATAAATAACATGCAATTCCATACTCTCAAACCGAATACATCAAGAACCAAGTCCAGGCAAGTAGGACGAGGGGGAAAGCGAGGCAAAACTGCTGGCCGAGGAACCAAAGGTCAGAACGCCAGAGCTGGACGCAAAAAACGACCTGAGCTTCGAGACCTCATCAAGAAAGTGCCTAAGCTTCGAGGTAGGGGAATCAACTCTCTTAAATCAAGGCGCACAAAGCTTTCAGGAGCTGCGCTTAAAAAGCATTTAGCAGATAAGAAAGCTAATAGAGGCTCCAAAGAGTCAGATGAGTAATTTTATCCAAAGGCTGCGTCTTATATTCAGCGATACCGCACTGCGCAATCGCATTCTTATAACTCTTGGACTCCTTGTAATAACAAGGGTGCTTGCCGCTATTCCTGTACCAGGCATAGACACTTTAAGACTTCAGAGCCTTTTCTCTGGCAGCCAGTTCCTCTCTCTTCTTAATATTTTCTCCGGTGGCGGACTGTCTAATCTTTCTATAGTCATGCTTGGAGTAGGCCCTTATATAACGGCCTCTATTGTGATGCAACTTCTGACCATCATGTCTCCTAAGCTCAAAGCTTTATATCAGGAGGAAGGAGATGCTGGTAGGCGTACTTTTGCCCAGTATTCAAGACTTCTGACAGTGCCTTTAGCTGTTATTCAGGGATATGCCTTTATAGTACTCCTGCAAGGACAAAACGTCCTTCCTCCAATGTCTCTTAGTGATATGGCCATAGATGTCTTGGTTATTGTAGCCGGCTCAATATTGCTGATGTGGGTCGGAGAGCTGATTTCCGAATTCGGCGTAGGTAATGGTGTATCTTTGATAATTTTCGCCGGCATAATCTCTGCTTTGCCTACCTCTATTTCACAGCTTGTTTTCACTTTCCAACCTCAGCTCGTGCCGGTTTATGCAGCAGCCTTCGTAGCAGCTCTTCTTGTAACTTATGGAGTGGTGGTTATTAATGAAGCCGAAAGGCCGGTGCCAATCACTTATGCAAAACAGGTTAGAGGAGGAAGATCTTATGGCGGTCTTCAGACTTATCTGCCTATCAAAGTTAATCAGGCCGGCGTTATTCCGATCATCTTTGCTCTTTCTATCTTGCTGTTTCCTCAGATGATCTTGGAGTTCTTGGCCAAATCATCACTAACTTCAGTGGCAAGCATCTCAAGCAGTATCTTAGCTGTTCTTGCTAACCAATGGGTATATGCTTTGCTCTATTTCTTCTTTGTTTTCCTATTTACATATTTCTATACGGCAGTTACTTTTGATCCTGAATCCGTGTCATCCAATCTCCAAAAGAGCGGAGCTTTCATACCCGGAGTTCGTCCCGGACAATCTACTATGGAGTACATATCAAAGATTGTTACCCGTCTGACTTTCTTTGGTGCTCTGTTCCTCGGTTTTATTGCAGTACTGCCTCTCTTGCTGAGGTCTATAACCGGCATTCAATCCCTAGCTATAGGAGGTACAGCTCTGTTGATTGTCGTATCTGTCGTTATAGACATTGTCAAAAGAATCGACGCTCAAGCCAGCGTAAGAGAGTACTAAGATATAGAGGCAGAGCAAGAGTAGGGAATTATGTTATTCTTAATTTGTAATTCCTTATTCTAATATGCTTCATACAGTCATATTCATAGGCCGTTCAGGGTGCGGCAAGGGAACTCAAGCGGAGCTCTTTAAAAAATATATCAAGGATCGCGACCTTGATAATAAGCAGATTATTTACATTGAAACTGGAGATAGGTTCAGACAGTTTATAAGAGGCTCAAGCTATTCATCAAAGCTCTCTAAGGCTGTATATGATTCTGATGCGCGCCAGCCGGACTTTCTAGCCTGCTATATGTGGGCTGGTATGTTGGTTGATGAGCTTGAACCGGACATGCATCTGGTGTTCGATGGCGCTCCAAGGGCTCACTCTGAAGCGGTTCTACTTTCGACAGCTTTCAAGTTTTATGAAAGAGAGAATCCAAGTGTAATTTACCTTAATGTCGGAAGAGAATGGGCGGAGGAGAGGCTTTTAGCCAGAGGACGAAGAGATGATCGTTCACTATCTAAAATAAATAAGCGTCTTAATTGGTTTGAACAGGATGTGTGGCCGGCCATTGAATATTTTAAAGCTGACCCCTTTTATAACTTTTTAGAAATAAATGGAGAACAAGATATAGATAAGGTGCACAAAGATATCATCGAAGCATATGAGCATAAGACTTAAAACAAAGGAAGAGATAGAAACATTAAAAGTTGGCGGAGCCAGGCATGCCGAGATTCTGAGAGCTCTTTATGGCTTGGTCAGACCCGGACTGAGCACCTTTTTCTTAGAAGAAGAGTCACAAAGACTTATAAACGAAGTTGGTGATGAACCTGCTTTCTTGGGTTATACGCCTGCCGGCGCTTACAGGCCTTTTCCAGCTGCTTTATGCGTCTCCATAAATGATGAGATAGTGCATGGTATCCCTAATGAAGTTGAGAGAATTTTAAGGGATGGCGACATAGTTTCTTTAGACTTAGGATTGGTTCACGACGGTCTTATTACTGACGCTGCTATTACTGTGCCAGTTGGGGCTATAGATGATGAATCTGTGCAGCTGTTGAGGTCTGCTAAAGAAGCTCTTGAAGCCGGTATTTCTGCGGCAAAGCCAGGCAATCATATAGGAGATATAGGAGAAGCTATTTCTTCAGTGGTAAAGAAGTATGGCTTTACGCTTGCAGAAGATTTAGCTGGTCATGGAGTAGGATATGAGGTTCATGAGGAACCTTTTGTGCCGAATACTGGCAAGGCTGGTGAAGGAGTGCTTCTGGAGCCCGGAATGGTCATAGCTATAGAACCCATGGTGAACGTCGGCAAGCCTGGTATTAAATTTTCCAAAGATGGATATACTATATCCACCAAGGATGGCTCAAGAAGCGCTCATTTTGAACACACTGTTGCCATAACTGAAAAAGGCAATATAATACTAACTTCATGACAAAACATTTGAAAAAAGAAAGAACATTCGTAGCTCTTAAGCCGGATTGCGTGCAAAGAAGTCTTATAGGAGAAATAATTTCCAGATTTGAAAGAGTGGGGCTTAAGCTTGCCGGTATGAAGATGCTTACGGTTGATGAAGATCATGTAAGAAAGCACTACAACCAGCTAGATAAGAAAATACAGGATCATCTGGTTAAATACATGACCAGCGGGCCTGTTGTGGCTATGATTTGGGAAGGAGCTAGCGCAGTTAAATTAGTTAGAAAGCTTGTAGGCAGTACAGAGCCTCTGTCTTCTGATGTAGGGACAATAAGAGGGGATTATGTTTTAGATTCTTATGCTTTAGCAGATGGCGACGATAGGGCTGTAAGGAATCTCATTCATGCTTCCGGCAACGAAGAAGAAGCTGATTTTGAGATAAATCATTGGTTCGATCCTAAGGAAATCATAGATTACAGACTTGTTCAGGATGAGATACTTTATGATGTGAATTTGGATGGAATCCTCGAATAGACGACACTTTTAATGAGTAGTCTATACTGATATCAACACATAAAACTTTGTCTCATACGTTATAATGTTCAGAGGGTTATTTAAGGTATTATCTAGCTAAAACTTTCAAAGGGAGCCTAAATCGTACCTTGTCTTGGCAAGGATACTGCGGGCACCCACCTAGTTGCATAAACTAGGGTATACCGAAATAACCCTTACAAAAAGCCCGACCAAAGTCGGGCTTTTTGTTTACTTTTAAGGCTTTGAAAAGCTACAATATGAAAGTGAAGAACTATTCACTTTTATTTACCACCTTTTTTCTGGTACTGGTCCTTGCAGGACTTCATTTCTCAGCCACTTTTTTGTATTTATATTGGACTTTGTGGTGGTTTGATATACTGATGCATTTCTTAGGCGGGCTCTCTATCGGCTTCTTCTTGATGTGGATATTCTATGTCTCGGGAATCTTTAGCAAGAAGCTTCCCGGTCTGCGCCAAGCTCTCCTGACCAGCTTTGTTTCCGTAGTGCTAATAGGTATAGGTTGGGAAATATTTGAATATGTATTTAATATCTCTACAGCGCAGCAGAATTACGTCCTTGATACTTCCATTGATCTTATTGCCGATGCTTTTGGCGCTGTTTTTGCCGTGCTCTTAGGCAGGTATCCTAAGTTTTATGAGATAATTGAAGATAATGGTTAAACTGGAGTTTTACGGCGGCGTGGATACGGTCACGGGAGCCAATTTTCTGCTCGATACTGGAGACAAGAGAGTTCTTGTAGACTGCGGTTTCACTCAAGGGTCTAGGGATGCAGACGAGATCAATAGAAGCGATTTTAAATATGATCCAAGTTCTGTTGATCTCTTGTTTATTACCCATGCTCATATAGATCATGTTGGCCTGATACCAAAACTTGTTAAAGACGGTTTCAATGGCCGGATTATCTCTACGCCGGAGACAAAGAGCATTGCCAAGCTGATGCTTGATGATTCAGCCAAAATAAATGAAAGAAAATCCAGAGATGAAGGACAGGAGCCGATATATACCTACAGTGATGTAGAGAAGAGTATATCTATGTGGGATACGACTGGTTATCACCAACCTAAAGATTTCGGCAGCTTTACAGTTGAGCTCTACAACTCTGGCCATGTGCTTGGTTCGAGCATGGTTAAGTTTACCTTTAAAGCCAGCTCTAGATCCATTATGTTTACCGGAGACATTGGCAACTCGCCATCAGTTATTCTAAAGGATGTGGAAAAAGTTTCCGGTCTGCAGTATATGGTCATGGAGAGTGTTTATGGAGACAGAATCCATGAAGACAGGGATGAAAGAGAGGAGAAGTTCAAGAAAGCGGTACTCGATACTATAGCCAAAAAGGGAACACTACTCATACCAGCCTTTTCTCTTGAAAGAACTCAGGAGATACTGCATCTTCTGGATGATTTGTTTGAAACTGAAAAAATTGAACCTATACCAGTCTTTTTAGATTCTCCTTTGGCTATAAAAATAACAGATGTATACAGTAAATTAACCAAAAATTTAAATGGCCATATACAACAGGAACTAGACGGAGGTGATGATGTCTTCAGTTTTTCCCGATTGAAAGAAACTTCCCAAGTCCGCGATTCGAGGGAAATTAGAAAAGTCTCTGGTCCGAAGATAATTCTCGCCGGCTCCGGCATGTCTACTGCAGGCAGGATAATATCGCACGAAGAAGAATTCTTGCCGGACCCAGACACCACACTCCTTTTCGTGGGCTACCAAGCTCCAGGAACGCTCGGTCGCCAAATCCAAGAAGGCATGAAGAATGTTCAGATAGAGGACAGGCATGTAAAGGTTAGAGCCAAGATAGAAACCATAAGCGGCTTCTCGGCACATGCTGATTCTGATCAGCTTGTAGATTTTGTCTCCAGTACTAAAGAGAGTTTGGAGAAAGTGTTTGTGGCTATGGGTGAACCAAAGTCGGCCATGTTTCTTTCTCAGCGGCTTCACGATGAATTGGGTGTGGAAGCAGTTGTGCCTGAGAAGGGGAAAGTATACGAATTAGATTTGTAATTAAAAAGCAAAAAAGCTTCTAAAAACCACACGTAATTTTCTGCTGAAAATTCGCTCCGCTCGCGCCGACGCGCTGCGCAAGGGTTTTTAGAAGCTTTTTTGATTTATCTAACCTCTTCTATGATTTTTTTGAAAGTTTCCGGATTGTTCTGAGCCAAGCCAGCTAGAATTTTCCTGTCGAGAGCTACGTCTTTCTTCTTGAGCATAGAAATAAACTTGGAGTAGGAGAGGCCTTCTGCTTTAAGTAGTGAAGACATTCGCACATTCCATAGTCTGCGGAATACTCCTTTCTTGTCTCTTCTGTGGGCAAAAGCATGTGTGCCTGCATGAACTATGGCTTCATTAGCTTGCCTCTCTTTGCTGCCGCGTCCATACCTATAGCCTTTTACACGCTTGAGAATATTCCTTCTGGTCTTTAGAGCATTAACGCCCTTTTTTACTCTTGTCATCTTATTTTATGTTTACGAGGAAGCGACTCTTGGCTTTATTGCTTATATTAAACTCAGCATTCTGCTTCTTGTTGCCTTTTTCGCTTTGGCGCTCTTTGGCATTGAAATGATTCTGGCCAGCCTTGCGTGCCACAATCTTGCCGGTCTTTGTGACCTTCAATCTCTTCTTATAAGACTTATTAGTTTTCATTGCCATCTGAGTAGCTTCTAGCTGCTAGTTTTTAGCTTCTAGTTAAGGTCTTATATTACCTAAACAGCAGGATTTGTCTAGTATTTCCAGCCTCGGGCACCTGCCCTTAGAATCTGGCTTTAAGCCTTCTCAATGATAGCGGTCATGCCCTTTGGGCTTTTTTTAGGAGCCTCGGCTATCTTGTAATCGACTGAAACCAGTTTGAGCATTCTTTCGATGCGTTCTTTAAGGAAGTTTTGATCCAAGTATTTGGCTCTACCTGGAAGGAACAAGTCTACCCTTACTCTGTGACCTTCAGAGAGCCATTCTGATGTTTTTTTGGCTTTTAAGGAAAGGTCGTGATCACCAGTACCGAGCTTGACCTGAATGTTCTTGACTTCTGTGGAATGGGATTTTTTGCCCTGCTTGCTCTTTTTCTTTTCTTCGTACTGATATTTGCCATAGTCAGCAATCTTAGCCACCGGAGGTTTGGCGGTAGGGGATATTTCTATAAGATCAAGCTTGAGTTCGTCAGCTTTAACTAAGGCCTCTTTCAGTGAGAGTACTCCAAAGTTTTCTCCTTGAGGACCTATAACCCTGAGTTCTTTAGCTTTTATATGTTGATTAATACGGAGTTGTTGCAAATCGGGTGTATCTTTATTGGGATGTATTATACACTATTTGGGATATGGAGTATAGACATAACCCGCCTTCTTTGCCAGAGCTCAGAAGGCTTCGCAAAGATATAGACGAACGCAGGCAATCTTCTTTGCTCAAGAAAGGATTTTTCTCTAAAAACAAGCATGAGATGGAGCAGGAGGATCATTTGGATGAAGCCCGGCTGAACCGTTATGAGCACGACATGATCCTGGCTCACCTGGAAAACCAAAACGAACTTTTGCTTGAGCTGGTGAGGAAGATTGATAGAAAATAAAAGAGCCCCCGACACCATTGGTGCCAGGGGCTTGTTCTACTAGCTCGGGGGAGCTCTGTCGAAGGTCATCTCTCCTCCATGCTGGAGATGGGGCGCCTGCATAGCGCTTAGCGTAGGCGGTCGCCGAGACGAACGGGGTTCACCTGTGGTGACCGCCGGCGAGGATCGGGATCGCGCATTTGGGCCAAGCGAGAAAATATATGGTCAGTTTTTTAAATTAACCCTTGAGTTTACACCCATTCTTATATAATCTTTTCTTAGGCTTCGCATTAGCGAATAAGAACCTTCAACTTCAAAGGAGATGCAGTATGTACAAAGATCAGAAGGGCTGGATGGGCGTTTATCGCGACCTCAACGCGCTTTGGACTCACGACGACAAGAACCCTCTCAATCCTCACGTCCAGCTCTCCGGAGGACTTCACTCAAGCGAGCTCTTCTGCAGTGAGAAGATCATTTCTGATAACCTTCTCATACACCAGGCTGCTTCGGACTTGTGTGACTTGATCGAAGCAGAGGGTGACAAGGGTAGGAGTATCATGATTTCGGTCACGTGCGTAGTGGGTCCGCAGACCGGTGCAACAAAACTTTCAGAAGCTCTTGCAGCCGAGATAGGGCGCCGGCGTCACGCGCCTTGCGCTTGGGCTTCTCCGTCGAAGCGAGGAGAAGGTGCCAGTCGGCACTTTATCTTCGATGAGTCGTGCGCACTCACTTCCGCAGACAGAGTGCTTCTATGTGATGATGTCATCACGACCTGCGGAAGCGTGGAGCTTGCTGCTCAAGCTGTAAGGGAGAAGGGGGCGAGCGTTTTGCCATGCGTCTGCTCTATCGTTAACCGATCGAACCTGGTGGTTTCGAGAGGTAAGGAGATACTCTCTCTCGTTCGCCGGCTGATACCCAAGTGGGTTCCGGACGAGTGCCCTCTCTGCATAGGCGGCTCGGAAGCCATTTCGGCCAAAGACCTGAAAAATCAGTCTCGTCTGACCGCGGCCGCATGAATTTTTATACCCCCGCACCACTTACGTGGTGCGGGGGTAATCGGTACTCAGGTTCTTGGTTTCCACACTTTTATCTGGTTGATAAACTGACGTGGATAGTATTTGCTTGCATTTTTGATTTCAATTCGCAAAGGCGTATAATGCTTATCGAAATCAACCGTAACATCTTCCGTTACCTCCCTTGTATCTAAGTAGTCCCTGGAGGGATAAATCTCGATCGAAATCTTATCGAGATCCTTAATATAATGGATTTCCATTATTCACTCCTTGGTTCAGGTTTTTTGAATCCTCTATATACAGGTTACTTCATCTATATTTAAAAAACAAAAGCCCCATGTGCATATACACATGGGGTGACTCCAGTGTTTCAGCGCCATACATGGCATATGTCGTAGTCGATCTCTTCAGGATCGTATCATTTTAGGTATTCGCTCGGCAAGAATCCATTTGGATCTTTTGCCTTGAGTTCTTCCGTTTCCTAGCTGATCATCTTCTCAAAGTCCGCATGAGACACTTCTGCTATCTGCTTCTTAGTCTTTTCTCCCATCGCTTCCTCTCTGGCTCGAGTTCAAAGTTCTGCCTACACCTTACTCTTTTTGTAAATAAAAAGAAGAGGGACCCCAGCATGCTGGAATCCCTCTGGCGAAGAGTTCAGAACGAGATACAGACCTGCCCGTACTCTTCCATGATCTTGTCCGAAGAAGAAGGCGGCGAATCCGCTCCACACTGATGACAAGTGTCACCTTGCGCTGTCATGCTTGTGCCTGCAGGGCACTTAGCAGTCCCAGTGAGCGGGCATTTCCCGCACGCATCCTGGAACAGGCAAGTTTGCAGCGGTCCTTTGGCATTCATCTTCAGCTCCTTTCTGCCTGGGAAGAATTACACTGCACTTCTTCATACATCTTATAATTTTATCCACTGGCAAGAGTTGTGGATTACCTTTCAGAACATATTTTAGAAAAGGAATAAAGGTTTTATAAACAAAAAGCTCCTTTCGGAGCTAATGTTTTTGCTAGTGGAGATGGGCGGAGTCGAACCGCCGTGCAAGAAGGGGACAGGATGAAGTCTACGCAAGGTAGTGTGCTTCATTGAAGTTCGAGGTGTGAGGTATAAAGCAAACGAAAGCCCTCAAGCCTCTATCCTCTAAGTTTCGGATACTAGTGAGGAACTAGCATCCAGAGCTTTGTGTAATAACACGGAGTCCGCTACTCAAAGCATCTTGCGGAACCGCGCCAGAAGGCCTAGCGAGCGTTAAGCTCTAGCGTAAGCGAACTGGAAGTCGTTTGCCGTAAAGTACGGAGAAACAACTGAAGCAAAAGTTGATTTTGCATTTAAGATTTCGAGCGGATTTAAGAGTCACCCGAGCTCTCTTGCGCATCAACCTGCCTTCTCTTCTTGTCTAGGCCGAGCATCCCCCTAAAACATTTGCTTCGCAAATGTTCGGGCGATCAGTTTTGCTAGCAAAACTGATTTAGCCTGGGCAAATTATTGATTTGCCCTACTTTGTTTATATTCAGAAATTAATTTTTTCTTGAATCTAGAACCCCACAAGCTTTTGAGAAATCTTTCTCGATTAAAAGCATCAGATTTCTTATCGAATTTTTCTATATGCAGAAGTTCTAATGGTCGGCGGTGCTTTGTGGCAATTACCGCTCCATTATTATGACGCTCAAGACGTTTTTTAATGTCTCGTGTGCATCCTACGTAAAGCTTGTGGTCCTTCTTGCTTATAAGGATATAAACAAAGTAGGGCATACCACGTTATCTTTTCAAAGTTCTTTTTATATCCCTCTCGATGTCTCGCTTTTTTATCGATTCGCGCTTATCAAATTTCTTTTTTCCGCGCGCTATGGCGATGTCCACCTTCAGAAATCTGCCTTTATTATACACTGAAATAGGCACTATTGTCAAACCCTTAGTGTCTTCAGCCTCTGCAAGTTCTTTTATTTCTTTCTTGGACAAGAGGAGTTTGCGTGTGCGTTCAGGTTCGTATCCTTCTGGAGTGTTTGCAGGCTGGTAGGGGGATATACTTGCTCCAATCAAAAAAGCTTCATCACCTCTTATGGATACATGAGAGCCTTTCAGATTCATTTTGCCTTGGCGAACAGCTTTGACTTCAAAGCCAAGAAGCTCGATGCCTGCAGTGAAGCGAGACAGAATCTCGTAATCAAATTTGGCTCGCGGATTATCAGCTAGATTTGGCATGTTGACCCTAAAAACTTTTTTACCTATTAAGAAAGTTGCTTAATGTTTTGCGAAGATGATTTCTACCCCAGCCAGTTTTTAAAAACATCTCTCGCTGGTATGCATCTTTACTATCAATATATGCTTCGTAGTAAATTAACACAAACGGAACTCGCTTTTTGGTAGAAGCAACTTTCTTTGCATTATGCAGCCTCAGTCTATCCTTGAGGTTTCTAGTACAGCCAATATAAAAATCATTATCCTCTTTGCTTTGCAATACATATACATACTGCATAATGCGTAGGTAAAAAGTTTATAGGGTAAATAATACCAAAATTTGAGTATATCCGTCTTACTTGTATAATACGCCGTATATGAACCTCTATCTCTCCAGCAAAATGCCAGGAAATCGCAAGCCAGCTACTCCTTCAAAGAACCAAATCAAAAAGCCCATAAAGAAAATAATTTTGAAAAAAGGCGGCAGAGGACCTTCCGGCCAAAATCCTTTGGGCCAGGGGCTTTTGGCTATAATAATTTTCCTGCTGCTCGTCTCTTCTTATTCTTTTATTGCAAGCAACGTCGATAAGAGCGAGGAGATAGCCATTTCTGAACTTGCAGGAGATATTTCTTCGGGACAGGTTGAGAGCATTGCTGTCAAAGGAGACGACCTTGAAATAACATACTTAGATGGTTCTAAGAAGTTGTCTAAAAAAGAAGAGGGCACAGCCCTGACAACTACTCTGTCCAACTACGATATAAATCCTGAAGCACTCTCAAATGTAACCATTGATGTTCTAAGCAATCGAGGATTTTTCTTCTGGTTTGCGTCTCTTGCTCCTATTCTTTTGCCAATAATATTTATCGTCTTTTTCCTGTGGTTTCTATCGAGGCAGGTTAAAGGTGCTGGCATGCAAGCATTTTCTTTTGGACAGTCTAAGGCGCGGATGATATCTCCTGATGATAAATCTCAGAAGATTACTTTTAAAGATGTGGCTGGTGCCAAGGAAGCAAAGGAGGAGCTGAGGGAGGTGGTGGATTTTTTGAAAAATCCTAAGAAGTTTTTAGACATCGGAGCTAGGATTCCGAAAGGTATTTTGCTGATGGGGGCTCCAGGCACAGGCAAGACTCTGCTTGCCCGTGCCGTCGCCGGCGAAGCCGGCGTAGCCTTCTTTTCTATCTCCGGTTCTGAGTTCGTGGAGATGTTTGTCGGTGTGGGGGCCAGCCGCGTCAGAGACCTCTTCGACATGGCCAAGAAGATGGCTCCGGCAATTATTTTCGTAGACGAGATTGATGCAGTCGGCCGAGTGCGCGGAACTGGCGTCGGCGGAGGCAATGATGAGCGAGAGCAGACCTTGAATCAAATTCTGGTGGAGATGGACGGCTTCGAGCCGAATGAAAAAGTGATAGTCATGGCAGCTACCAACAGGCCGGATGTTCTTGACCCTGCTCTCCTTCGTCCGGGCCGCTTTGATAGGCGGGTAACTCTTGATCTGCCGGACAGGAAAGACAGGGAAGAGATCTTGACCCTGCATGCCAGAAAGAAGCCTTTTGCCGAAGATGTTAACTTGGCCTTGGTGGCAGAGCGCACCCCGGGATTTTCCGGAGCAGATTTGTATTCTCTTATGAACGAGGCGGCAATTCTCGCCGCCAGAGAAGGCAGGAACAAGGTTGCTCAGTTTGACCTCATTCGCTCTATAGAAAAAGTAATGCTCGGCCCGGAACGCAGGAGCCACATTCTTTCCAAGAAAGAGAAAGAGATTACTGCCTATCATGAGGCTGGTCACGCTCTGGTTGCCAGTGTCTTGCCTTATGCCGATCCAGTGCACAAAATTTCTATAATTTCACGTGGCCGTGCTGCCGGCTATGTGCTCAAGCTTCCTTTGGAAGACAAAAAGCTTCAGTCAAAGAAAGAATTTTTAGATGATATTGCAGTTGCTCTCGGCGGATATGTGGTTGAGAAAGATAGGTTCGACGACCTAACAACAGGCCCATCGAATGATTTGCAGGTTTCCACTGCTCTTGCCAGGAATATGGTTACCAAGTACGGCATGTCCGAGAAGATGGGGCCGGTGGCTCTCGAAGGTCCTGAGGGCAAGCCACTCTATGGAGCAGGAATCGGCAGCAAGGAATATTCGGAAAGAGTCAGTGCAGAAATAGATGCCGAGGTATCAAAGATCATGAGCGAAGCCATGGAGAAAGTGGAGGATATAATCAAAAGCCACGACAAAGTGTTAGAAGCAATAGCGGTGCGTCTTATTGAGAAGGAAACTATAGAGCAGAAGGAGTTCGAAGACATACTGGTGGCGCACAGCATACCGCTCAAAAAGAAGAAAGACATAGAGCATCAGGCGTAACTCCCAAGGTGGATAAGCTAGTGAGTAGATTGAGTGTTCCTGTATACTTAGGATATTGATTCAATAACCTAACAATATGGAAAATCCAATAGGAGATTTCTTGTCAAAGCAGCGCTCAGTACAAACCTATCAGATAGAGAAAACAGTCACTAATGTCTCTTCTGCTTATTCAGTTTACAAGTCTTTCTTTGGAGCAGTTTTAGGAGTCGCAATCGGATTGTTTTTCTTTTTTGTTGGAGGAGTAAAACTCATTGGAGCGGGCATAGTTTTGGTAAGCATACTCATACCAGTCGGTACGATTTGGAACCGAAGGAGGATGATGAATGCTTTTAATAACTCTAGGACTGGCGTTTCCACTACTACTGCCGTAAATAACTCTGTCGCGCTAGATGAGACAATCGTTGATTATGTCGCGGGAGTAATGGCTACCGGAATGAGGGCTGGAACTCTTACCATAGGAGGAGCGGGCCTGTTGAAGGCTCCGGAGAATGCTATTGTTCTTACGGATAAAAATATTTGGTTTATTTATATTCCTGTACCAGGCGGCGATGCAGCGATAGGGGAAGGACTAGGAGTTCAGCAGCTTAATTGGATGTTTTCCTACAATGACCTTCAAAATAAATTCAAAAAAATTCTTAACACCGGAGGTCTGCAGGCTCTTGTAAATACCCATCCGACCAATTTTTCAATTCCTCTTAATAATTTAGCTAAGGTGGAAACTAATATGATGGGAAATCTGGTTTTCATAGACAAACAAGGCAAGAAATATCCTTATGGGGTCAGAAAGTCAGAAGATAAAGAAAAGTTAAAGTCTCTCTTCAAAAACTATATGCAGGCAGCATAACAAAAAGCCGGCGGATTCAATCGAATCCGCCGGCTTTTTAAGCGAGGTTAGCAGTTCTTGCAGTTTTTCTTGTGAGTAAACAATTCGTATACTGCAGCAGCTGCTACGAGGATGTAGATTACGTTGGCTACTGTTCCAGAAACATAGTTACCAATGCCGTAGTTAAGAACTTCAAGTCCCCAGTTGAGGCCTCCTATAATGAGAAGAATCCAAGCAATTTTGTGAATTTTCATAAACTAATATTAACTATTAATTAACTGTAAATAATTCTACCAACTCATCCGTATTAAAGTAGGAAGTTATACACATTTATTCAATTCTTGTCATCACAGATAATTTGTCCGCCCTCTTGGACTCGAACCAAGGACCGCAGAGATATAAGCTCTGTGCTCTAACCAACTGAGCTAAGGGCGGGATGCCAAAAGATTATATCAAATGATTTTATTTTTCAATCTTAGAATTATTCAAAATGAATTTTGGAAGAGCTTTCAGTCAGCTTCTCTTTTAACAGTAGATGCTTTTTAAGCTCCGGATCTTTTTCTATAAGTTTAGTCGCTTCAGTGCGGGCGGCCTCGACCATCTTTATATTTTTTATAGCTTCCATGCCGAGGTCGGAAATACCCCATTGCCTGCTGCCGCTCAACTCTCCTGCACCTCTCTGCAAGAGGTCGAATTCGGCAAGTTCGAATCCGTTTTTAGCGGTTTTAATTGCTTCCAGCCTGTCTAAAGTTTTCTGCGATTTGCCCTCTGAGAAAATAAAGCAGTATGGCTGGTGAGAGCCTCGCAGGACTCGGCCGCGAAGCTGATGAAGCTGAGCGAGGCCGAAGCGTTCCGCGCCTTCGATGATGATCAGTGAAGCGTTCTCTACGTTTACTCCCACTTCAACTACCGATGTAGAAACAAGAATATCTATTTTGCCGTTCTTGAAGTCGGTCATAATACTCTCTTTTTCCGCAGGTTTCATCTTGGAGTGGAGAATACCGATCTCATATTCGGGGAAGATTTCTTTTTTGAGCCTTTTTGCTTCTTCTTTAACAGATTTGGCTTGGATGGAAGTTTCTTTGCTTGGATCGGGTTCGCCCGCCTCGACTCGCCCTTGCTCATCAAGGCGAGGCGGGTCAATGCGCGGGCAGATTACATACATTTGCCTGCCGGCCGCAAGCTCTTGCCGCATCTTCTCGTAAGCCCGCTCTCTTTTCTCGGGTGCGATTATCTCTGTCTGTATCTGTTTGCGGCCGGCAGGCATCTGGTCGAGAAGAGTAAGATCAAGATTGCCGTAAAGAGTGAGAGCCAAAGTGCGGGGGATAGGCGTTGCCGTCATAGAGAGAAGATGAGGGATATTCTCTTCCCCGCCTCGCGTCGGCGAGCCTTCGCGAGTCGAGGCGGGCCCGCCTGCGAGCTTCTGCCTTTGCTTTGTGCCGAAGCGGTGCTGTTCGTCGATGATGGCAAACGCCAGGTGCTTGAACTTCACGTTCTTTTGAATGAGGGCGTGAGTGCCTATCACTATGGAAATTTCGCCATTGGCAACCCACTTTAGAAGCTGGCTCTTGGAAATGCTTGTCCAGCTACCAGGATTTACCTTTGAAGGAAATTTGCGCACTCCTGTCCCTGTGATAAGAGCAATGTTTATCGGCAAGTGTCTGAATAAATTAATGAAAGATTCAAAATGCTGTTGGGCGAGAATTTCTGTCGGCGCCATGTAGGCAACCTGAAGCGTGCCGAAGTCCTGGCCTTTGGGCCTAGAAGTTGCTACGGCGTATGCAGCAGTAGCGGCAACAGCAGTTTTACCCGAGCCAACATCACCTTCAAGCAGTCGTGTCATAGGATAGCCTTTTTTAAAATCCGCCAGTATTTGGTCAATGGCTTTATTCTGCGCGCCGGTCGCTTTGAAAGGGAAGCGCTCTATGAAATTTTTTATATCAGTGGAGTCCTTGTCTATGATGAATGCTTCCTTTCTTCTGAATTCCTGTTTCTCTCTTTGTCTATCGAGTTGTATTAAAAAGATTTCTTGGAAGGCAAATCTTTTTCTGGCAGCTTCAGCATCCGAAAGTTTCTGCGGAGTGTGTATATAAATAAGTGCAGACTTCAGCGAGGGGAGAGAATATTTTTCTAAAATTTCCTGAGGTATGACATCTTCGAGCTCGTCGAGAACTTTAGCAGCGAGGATGCGCTCTATTTTGTGGTACAGCCAGTCCGAGCTGATGCCTCGAGCCTCGGGATACACAGGATATAGAATGTCTGATCTGCCTTGCGCGAAGAGAGTCGGCGCGCTCTCGACTTTTGGGTTCGAGAAGTACAGTTCGCCGGCCCTCTCGCTCACTTTTCCTTCGACTCTTACATGCGAGCCTTCTTCGAGCATCTTGGCTAGGTATGCTTGATAGAACCAGACTATCTTGATTTTGCCGGTATCATCCTCAAGATATGCTTCGGATAGTGGAATTTTTTTTCTAAATGCTTTTGCTGTCTTTAATTTGGAGAGCTTGCCGAAGACTACTGCTTTCTCACCTTTCTCTAAGTCTGCAATATTCTTCACATCCGCCGTGTCTGCGTAGCGAGCAGGGAAGTGATATAGGAGGTCTTCTACAGTTTCCAGACCCAGCTTCTTAAGAGCTTTCTCTTGAAAAGGGTTAAGACGTGAGAAATCTTTAAGCTTAGTTTCCGGACTCATTTGTATGAGGTCAGTATAGCAGAGCTAAGGCGAAGCCGGAGACAGAAAGACTTTTTAGGTCTTTCTTGCAAATCGTTGCGGAGACGCAGGGATTCGGCGTCAGCTCACTAATTCGCTTCGCTCATAAGTGGCCCCTGCCCGGGCTCGCCAATCTGCAATGCTTCGCATTGCTCTGGCTCCGCCTTTCGAATCCCAGCTACACTCTTCTACTACGCTTTGCTCAAAAGACCGTTTAGGTCTTTCTTGCAAATCGTTGCGGAGACGCAGGGATTCGAACCCTGGAGAGCTTTTACACCCTACCTCGTTAGCAGTGAGGCGCTTTCGACCACTCAGCCACGTCTCCAATTCTTCGATAATTTAGCATATTTTACTTATCTTTCCTATATAATAGAAGCTGATTAGTTAACCTATTAAAAACTGACATATATGAAAATATCTGCTAAGAGAGCATACGAGAAAGCGGAAGCAAGTGACGGCTATCGCGTGCTGGTCGACAGGCTGTGGCCGCGGGGAGTTAGCAAAGCAGAAGCAAAGATAGACTTGTGGGCCAAGGATATAACTCCCTCTGCGAAACTTAGGCAGTGGTATCACAAAGATAGGGAGGGGCGCTTCACTGAATTTTCCAAAAAGTATCGCGCGGAGCTTGCAGAATCCAAATCTCTTACCGAGTTTAAAGCAGCAATAAAAGGTAAGAAGAAAGTTACTTTAGTGAGTGCCGTCAAAGATCTTGAGCACTCGCACGTCAGTGTTCTGCTTAAGAAGCTTGGCTAAATTTGGGGTACATTTTCTCTTTTAATTGTGATAGTGTTTCCAGATTATAAAATTGGTATAATGTTTTTATGAATGATTTTTCACCAGAAGGAGTAAAACAAAGAAGGGCGATCATAATTTCTGCTGTTGCAGCTGTGCTTATATTCGGCTTTCTTTTGTATAAGGGCTGGGGAAATGTCCTAAATAATGAGATAGACAGAACGGTCATCATTACTGGTTCGTTTACCTGTCTTCCTTTGAAATCTGGCGAGGCTCCTCCTCGCGGCTGCATACTCGGAGTGAAAAGCCGAGACGGCAAGTATTATGCTTTAGATATTAGCCGTATTCAGGATGCCAATACTGATTTGAAGGCAGAGGATACCATTGCTGTTACAGGCAGGCTAAGGCCCGAAGACGAAGTAGATGATTCTGACTGGGCAGAATTCGATATCGAAAACATTATCATGGTTAATACTCTCCTTAGAACCAGATAGTTAAGGGTTTGCTGTTCAGTGAGTTATTGCCACACATAGAATCTGCGCTGCTCCGGCTTCCTTGAGCGCTCGCTTGGCTTCTTTGAATGTTGCGCCTGTAGTGCATACATCATCAATAAGAATTATGTGTCGACCCTCTACTTTGGAAGGGTTTAGGACGCGCATTGAGTTTTTTATATTTTCTTCGCGCTCGGCCCGGCCGGAAGTTTGGGTCTGGCTTTCAGTGTGCACAAACTTAACAAGTTGCCGAGGAAGATATTTAAATCTCATATCTTCGTCACATTTTTTAACTGCTTCGGCTAGAAGTTCGGTTTGATTCCAGCCTCTCTCGAATCTTCGCCTATCTGAAATAGGTATTGGGACAATGACAGGTCTAGTATCAACTTTGAGCAAGCCTTTTTCATAGAGTTCATCACAAATGGTATCGTATATGGCGGCTCCGAGCTTCTCAGCAATCTTTCTGTTACCGCCGTATTTTAATTCCCATACCATATCGCGAGCCAGTGAATCTTTATAGTCGAAGAGCGCTATGACACTTTCGTCTTCTTCTGCTGTGGCGGGGGAGAGGATGGATAAAAGCTCTCCGGATGAAAATGATTCCAAGTTTAAGACTTCGGGTTTTCTTGGAAACAGGAAATCAAGACAAGCATTACTGATTCCTATCAGCATGTTTGTTATTTTGTGCAATATACTTGTCTTCTCCATGATATAATTTCTATAAATATGACATTTTTTTCAGATCTTTTAAATCTTTTTAAAAAGGATGAACCTAGTGTCATTGGAATTGACATCGGTTCTTCGGCAATAAAGGTTGTTCAGATCAAAAAAAAGAACGGCCAAGCTGTTCTTGAGACATACGGCGAACTCTCTCTCGGCCCGTATGGAGGAGCTGTTATAGGACAGGCAGTCTCTTTGCCGACAGATAAGCTAGCTCAGGCTCTTAGCGACCTTATGAAAGAGAAAGAGGTTAATGTTACTACCCGAAAGGCAGGACTTTCTATACCATTTTCTTCGAGTCTGATGGCGGTGATGGAGATGCCGAAGGTTCCCAGCAAGCAGCTTGCGACCATGATACCTATAGAGGCGCGCAAGTATATTCCTGTGCCTATTTCTGAGGTAATGCTCGACTGGTCTCTTATACCGAAGGATGAAGTTAAGCCGGAAGATAGGAATATCAGCGGAGACAAGTGGGGGCAAGATAAAATCGTACCAGCTTCAGGACAAGGTCCTGCTGCCAAGCCGGCCGCACCGAACATTCCGAATATAGATGTGCTGGTGGTGGCAATACATCGCGATACCATCACTAAGTATCAGGAGATAGTTACAAAATCTGGCATAGAAGCCGGCTTCTTCGAGATAGAAATATTCAGTACTATGCGCTCGGTACTAGACCAGAGTCTATCTCCTGTAATGATCATGGATATGGGTGCTGCTTCTACTAAAATTTATATTGTCGAGAGAGGAGTTATTAAGTCTTCGCATACAATAACGCGCGGTTCGCAGGATATCACTTTGAATATTTCCAAATCACTCGGCATATCCCATGAGCGAGCTGAAGTAATGAAGCGTGAAGTCGGTGCTGCCGGAGAAGACAAGGGTCTTCGAGATGTAGTTACTCTGACTCTTGATTATATTTTCGCAGAAGCGAACAGAACCCTCCTTTCTTTTGAGAAGAGATACAACAAGGCTGTCTCTAAGGTATTGCTTGTCGGAGGCGGTGCAGACCTTAAAGGGCTTATAGAACTTGCTAAAAATAATTTCAAAACCGACGTAGAGCTTGGTAATCCATTTTCAAAGCTAGCTACTCCTGCTTTCTTGGAAAAAGTTTTGAAGGAGACCGGTCCGGAATTTGCCGTGGCTATAGGCTTGGCACTACGCAAACTTGCAGAAGAGGAATAGAAAACCATTTTCTATTTAAGGTTGAAAAGTTATAAACACTATTTTGTTCAGGTTATTCGATTTTTGCTTTATAATTTGTAAAGAATGGAACCAAAGTTTCAATCATCTTTCATTCCCAAAGGTCCGGCCGCATCTGCCGGCAAGACGACGGCAACTTTTTCTAAGAAAAAAAGTTTTTTTGGCATCATTGCTTCTATAATTTTTGCCCTTACTATTGCCGGCAGCTTGGGGGTATTTGGATATAACTTCTATCTTAAATACAGGATCTCTCAATTAGGAAAGGATATTGAAAATGCCCGCGATTCAATCCAGCCTGAAGTTATAGAGAGGATAACTCGCATGGACGACAGGCTCAATTCGACCAAAACCTTGTTGGCTAATCACTCAGTCATATCACCATTCTTTAAATTCCTCGAAGAGTCTACTGTAAAGAATGTAAGATTTACCGATATGACTTTCAAAACCGTAGAAGCCGGCTTGGAGCTGAGGCTCCAAGGCCAGGCAACTGGATATTCTGCCATTGCTCTGCAGTCGGAGATTTTGAATGAAAGCAAAAATTTTCAAAATCCAGTATTTTCAGACTTGCGTTTAGATAAAGAAGGCAATGTTAACTTTCTTTTCACTGCTCTTATCAATCCGGAACTTCTATCATACGGCAAAAGTATAGAAGATCTTCCTGTGGTTGAAGTTGAAACCGGAGCAAATGTTAATTCTGCTGCAACAGTGACTCCTGCCACTCTGCTGTCGCCGAATGCTTCTACAACCTCCGGTACATTAGGAGAATCTGTATCCTCTCAACAAAACTGATATGAAAACAAGCACAGCTATACTTCTCATAATGGTATCCATCGGACTCTTTTATACTTTTATCAATCCGCAATACCAAAACACAAAGGTTCTTGCTGAAAGCGTGGATAAAAATAAAGAAGTTATAGAAGATATCTCTGCACTGGAGAAAGCCAGAGATCAGCTTCTGAAGAAGTACCAGACAATACCTGAAACTGAAATAGAAAATGTAAAGAAACTCCTGCCGGACAATGTTGATACTGTGAGGCTTGCCATGGATCTCGATACTATAGGAGCTAAATATGGCGTGTCGGTAAATCAGCTCACTGTATCGACAGAGGAGAAGGAAAACAACACTTCAGTGGTCGATACTTCCACAGCTCCGTACGGCAAGGTTCTTGTAACATTTAGCGTCATCGCTTCTTATTCTGATTTCATGCAGTTTATTCAGGATGTAGAGTCTAATCTGCGCATAACTGACATCAGGGAAATCAGCTTTAAGTCGGCAGAGAGCGGTATCTATGAATTTGAAATAAACATAGAGACCTATTGGCTTAAATAACCGGATTAACTCTCAACAAAACCATGAAAGACTTAAAAGGACTAAAGAAATATAAAAACATTATAGTTATAGTTCTGCTCTTTTCTGCAGGTTTTTATCTGTACAACACATACGGACCTAATTTAGCTCTGATAGAAGATTCGAATACAGAAAATGGCAAAGATCTTGTTGAATTACTTGATAGGCTTGAGAAAACAAAGCTCGACCAGAGTTTGTTTGCTTCTCCTATATACAGGTCTTTATCTGATTTTAGTACTGAAATTCCTTCTCAGCCTGTAGGCAGGTCTAACCCATTTGATGTTTTAGGTAGAGATTAGTAGCTATGAGCATTCTGGAAACTTTACAAGAAAAAAAGCTCATCAAGCCAGATGATGTTGCTAAAATTAAAGCTGAAGCCGAAAGCAGCGGTCTTTCTATAGAACAAGTACTAATATCCAAAGGCATATCACCGGAAGAGATTTTAAAGAGCAAAGGTGAAGGTCTCGATATTCCGACAATGAGTCTTCAGAACGTGGAAATTCCAGGAAAGGTGCTCGACTATGTTCCTGAGGAGTCTGCCATGCACTATAAGATAATGCCTATTGCTGTTAAGGATGGAGTCCTTGAAGTCGGCATAGTTGATCCTGATGATATAGAAGCGAGGGACGCATTAAACTTCATATCTTCCAAAATAGGCATGCCTTACAAGCTGTTCTTGATAACCGAGACCGATTTCAATGCAGCTCTTGAAAGATATAAAGGTCTTTCCGGGAAGGTCAATAAAGCTCTATCGGAACTTGATACTGAGCTTTCTGCAAAAGCTGCCCAGCATCAACAAGAGGAAGAACAAACAAAAAAAGAAGCCGAGATAGTGGAAGATGCGCCCGTTACCAAGATAGTAGCTACGATATTGAGCTATGCTTCCAAGGGAAATGCTTCAGACATTCACATCGAACCGACTAGAGAGAATATCAGAGTACGCTTTCGAGTGGATGGCGTCCTTAATACTTCTTTGGTTTTGCCAAGCAAGGTTCATTCTGCTGTTGTGGCTAGAATAAAAATTCTCTCCAACATGCGCCTTGATGAAAAGCGCAAACCTCAAGACGGAAGATTCTCTGCCACAGTCAATGGCGACAAGATAGACTTCCGTGTTTCGACATTCCCTACATATTACGGCGAGAAAGTGGTGATGAGACTTCTTGACCAGAAGAGGGGACTTAAAAAGCTCGATGAGATGGGTCTTTCAGAAAGAAATCTTAAACTGATCAGAGGTTCTTTGAGCAGACCTTACGGCTTGGTCCTGATCTCCGGTCCTACCGGTTCAGGAAAATCCACTACTCTTTATTCGATGCTTAGAGAAGTGGATCGAGATCACAGAAACGTTCTGTCTCTTGAAGATCCTGTTGAATACACCTTAGACGGAGTGTCTCAGTCCCAAGTTAGACCGGAGATAGATTACACTTTCGCTACAGGTCTTCGTACCACTTTGCGCCAGGACCCGGATGTTATCATGGTGGGTGAGATTCGTGACAAGGAAACTGCCCAGCTGGCTATTCAAGCTTCTCTTACTGGTCACTTGGTTTTCTCGACTATTCACACCAATAATGCCATAGGTGTGATCCCCAGACTCATAGACATGGGTGTGGACCCTTATCTTATTGCGCCTACTTTGCAGCTTGCCATAGCACAACGCTTGGTACGCACTCTCTGCCCTGGTGGCGGCAAGCCATTTCCGGTGGAAGGTTCTATCAAAGCTATGATAGACAAAGAATTCTCTGATTTGCCGGAGGAATACAGAAGCAAGATAAAAATCGGCAAAGAATTGTACGAGCCATCTCCTACACCTGATTGTCCGAACGGACTTTCAGGCCGAATGGCTGTCATGGAAGTTTTGCCTATGGATAAGGATATTGAATCAGTTATTCTCAATGAAAATTCTTCTGACCAGGAACTTTATAAAGTTGCCCGTTCTAAAGGCATGCTGACTATGAAAGAGGATGCCTTGATAAAAGCTTTCAACAAAATGATTCCGTTTGAAGATGTAAATACTTTATAATAGAAATATGGAACAAGTACCTAAGTCAGATCTTTTAGACCAGCTCGTCGATATAGTTATAAAAGAGAGTGCTTCAGATCTCCATCTTTCTGAAGGCAAGCCTCCGGTTATAAGAGTATCGGGATTTTTAGTGCCTATTATAAAAATGCCTGCCCTGACCAAGCAGGATATGGATACTCTCTTGGCAATCTTTCTTACACCGGAGAAAAAAGCTGAGCTAGCCGGAGAAAAAGAAGTCAACTTTGCTTACAGCCATTTGGATAAATCCGCCCGAACGACCGTCCGGTCGGGCGGGGGCCGCTTCCGCGGCAATGCCTATCTTGCCATCGGTAAAATGAATATCGCTCTGAGGCTTGTACCTTCTCGCATAAAGACATTCGAAGAGCTTAACTTGCCTCCGATTCTTGAAACTTTTGCCAAGCGGCAGCAAGGATTTTTCTTGGTGGTTGGGCCAGCCGGCCACGGTAAGTCTACCACTTTGGCATCTTTGGTTGAGAGTATTAATACTGAAAGACTTGAGCATATCATCACTATCGAAGATCCGATTGAATATATATTCGAACCTAAGAAGTCCATTATCGATCAGAGAGAAGTCAAGATTGATACTCCGGATTTTCACACTGCTCTCAGAGGCATGTTCCGTCAGGATGCCGATGTTTTGATGATAGGGGAGATGCGCGATCCTGAAACAATATCAGCTTCCGTTACGGCTGCAGAAACCGGACACCTCGTCCTCTCTACACTTCACACCAACACTGCCGGCCAAACAGTGGACCGCATTATTGACTCTTTCCCGGCAGATCAGCAAAGCCAAATCCGGCTCCAGCTCTCTTCAAGTCTTTTGGGAATTTTCTCGCAAAGGCTTGTACCAAGGATATCCGGAGGGCTGATACCGGCTTATGAGCTTCTGATAAATAACAGTGCTATATCAAACCTCATAAGAGATCGGCGCACGCAGGAAATAGATTCTGTTATAGAGACGAGTTCTCAGTTGGGCATGATAGACTTAAACAGATGCTTGGCGAATTTGGTGCGTTCAGGGGAAATTACTGCAGAGAATGCCATGCTGTATTCAGCCAATCCGCGAACTTTAGAGAAGATGATGTAGAAAGGAAGAGAATTATAAACAAAGATCATGCTATTTAACTACAAAGCTTTAGAGAATTCAGGAGCCAGAAAGGAAGGTTCTATCGAAGCGGTTTCGATGGACGTGGCTATAAATGCTCTGCAGAAGAGAGGATTGATCATTTCAGAAATCGAACCGCAAGAGAAAGAGTCCTGGCTCACTAGCATTAGATTCGGTTCAGGAGTGTCGAATAAAGATGTGGTGATGCTCTCAAGGCAGATGGCCACGCTCTTTGAAGCGGAGGTTCCAGCCCTGAAGGTCTTCAGCCTGCTCTCCGGCGAAGTCGAGAATGAAGTATTGCGCAAGAACCTCCAGGAGGTTACTGAAGACCTTCAGGGCGGGAGTTCGATATCCAAGGCTTTGGCAAAGCATCCTGATATCTTCTCTGAATTTTATGTAAACATGGTCAAGGCCGGAGAAGAATCGGGCAAACTAAATGAAACCTTTGATTATCTGGCGGATCACTTGGATAGAAGCTATGAGGTTATATCTAAAGCAAAGAATGCCCTTATATATCCTGCGTTTGTTATAACGGTTTTCTTTGGTGTGATGATAGTGATGTTCACTTTTATTGTGCCTAAAATAAGCGTCATTCTTAAAGAATCAGACGCGCCCATACCTGTTTATACGAAAATTGTCTTCAGCATAAGCGATTTGTTCGTAGATTACGGAGCAATCCTGCTTGCGGCAGTCATAGTTGCCGTTGTTCTTCTGATTAGGTATATCCGCACCGATGAAGGCAAGATCGCTTTCGCAAGGTTCAAACTTACAGTGCCTTATGTCGGTGATCTATACAAAAAGCTTTATTTGTCAGTGATAGCTGACAACATGAACACCATGCTTTTGTCGGGTATCCCTATGGCAAGAGCTATAGAGATAACCGCATCAGTGGTGGATAATATTGTATATAAAGACATGCTGGAGAAGAGTGCTATAGCCGTTAAGAGTGGTAGCTCGTTTTCACAATCTTTGTCTCAATATGAAGATGTGCCAAGCGTGCTTGTCCAGATGATACGCGTGGGCGAGGAATCCGGAGAAGTTGGCAAAATTTTAAAAACCATGGCTCATTTCTACCAAAGGGAAGTCGTTAATGCTGTCGATACCATGGTCAGCCTTATTGAACCTGTGATGATCGTGGCTTTGGGACTTGGTGTAGGTGTCCTCCTAGCTTCTGTTCTTATCCCCATTTACAACATTGCAAACTCATCGGGCTTTTAAGGTATACTTAAAGGGTAACTCAATTAAAGTTAATATGACTATGTTAAAAAACAGAGAAAAAAATTCTACCCACCTGCAGGCAGGTTTCACCCTTATAGAACTTCTGGTGGTGGTAGCTATTATCGGTGTGCTCTCTTCAGTTGTCCTTGCTTCTCTTAACTCAGCTAGAGGTAAAGGTAACGATGCTAAGGTTCAAGCTCAGCTCTCCTCACTCCGAGGTGCCGCAGAGATTTACTATTCAAACCAATCGCCAAACTCATACACAAGCATGTGCAGCGTTAGCGCAGGTGATGCATCCGGCTTAGACCAGTATCTTGATGAGGATAATTATCCTGCAGGAGTTGGAACTATCGGTTGTGTATCAAGCGCAACAGCTTATCAAGTCCATGCTGCTCTGCCTTTCGTAGGTGGATACTGGTGTGTGGATTCTCTCGGTGCTTCAAGGAAGATTGCTAGTGCACCAGCCGCAGGCGCTACTGTGTGTCCAGCATCTTAATCACATCTTTCTCTCTTTTTCTCCTAGGCGCCATTGTTGGCAGTTTCGTTAACGTAGTCGGCCTAAGGTGGGGTTCTAAGTCCATATTCTCTGGAAGGTCATATTGCTTCTCGTGCAGCAAACAGCTTAGGTGGTGGGAGCTTGTACCTATTGTGAGCTTCTTTGCTCTTGGAGCCAGATGCCGGTCTTGTAAATCAAGACTGTCTTGGCAGTATCCTGCTATAGAGATACTGACCGGATTGGTATTTGCATCTGTCTTCAATCACCAGCTTTCAATTTATAGGGAATTTAGTTGGGCTTTTGCTCTTTCAACTCTTTTATATTTAGCAGTTTTTTCAATATACATAGTTATTTTTATATATGATCTAAAGCATCGGATCATTTCAGACGGATTGGTTTATGCGAGCATCATACTGGCTCTTGGTCTGCCGGCTTTTTTGATTCATTATTCTTTAGTTGATCTTCTTGCTGGCCCTGTGCTGTTTTCTTTCTTTGCTTTTATTTGGCTCATCTCAAGAGGAAGGGCGATGGGTTTTGGGGATGCTAAGTTGGCATTGTCTATCGGTATTCTTCTTGGGGCCGAAAAAGCTTTCTCTGCGGTCGTACTGGCTTTTTGGATCGGTACTTTGACTGTATTGGTGTGGATGCTTCTAGGTAGAAAAAAGCTTACAATGAAGAGCGAGATACCATTTGGACCTTTTCTCATAATCGGAGCGTGGCTTAGCTTGGTATTTAATTTAAACCTTCTATATGTATCGACTTTTTTCTAAAAACAAAAAAAGGTTGACTACCCTAAGAGAGCAAAGCGAGTCAAAGGGATCCGCCTCGGCTAGCTTAAGGCGAGGCGGTTTTACTCTTCCTGAAATGCTGATTTCGCTGTCGATAGTAGCTATCATCTCATCTGTCGTCCTCTCTAATCAGCACACCTACACAGAAGGTGCTTCTCTTTCTAATCTTGCTGAGGACATTAGTCTTTCCATATCTCAAGCTCAGATATATGGAGTCAGTGTCAGGCAGACAGCTCCGGATTCGAGCGATTTCAATTCGGCATACGGTGTAGAATTTCGTTTAAGTGGCGCCGGAGGTGCAGATGATTCTTATGTGTTCTTTGTGGATTTGGATGATGATAGGGAATATGAAGATGACTGGTCGTGTCCTGTAGACGATTCCTCAGAATGTCTTGAAAAGACAGCTATTTCGAATGGCAATACCATAGACTCTCTTTGTGTCATACATACTGATGATAGCGAGGACTGTAATATAGGGCGTCTTGCTGTTACTTTCATAAGACCTAATACAACTGCTAACTTGAAATTCTTTAATAGCTCCGGTTCCCAAATTTCGCCGTCGAATGTCAAAGGTGCCAAAATAAAGCTTTCTTCTCTGTCAGACCTTGAAAGGTCGGTGTCGGTTTATAAGACTGGATACATATCAGTACAATGAAGCAGATAAAATTAAAAGGAACAGGAGGCTTTACGCTGGTGGAATTGATAACATCCATGTCTTTATTCATGCTGATAATGACAGTAAGTATGGGATCTATCTTGGGAATCTTTGATCTGAATAGAAAATCTCGTTCCCTTAAAGCAGTCATGTCTAATGTTAATTTAGCTATGGAATCTATGGCGCGCGAAATGCGTTTTGGAGAGAATTATCACTGCGGATCTTCCGGAACTATAACTTCTCCGCAGAACTGCCCTTCTGGGGATGATTATGTCAGTTTCCTATCCAGTGATGACGAGCAGATAGTCTACAGACTTTCAGATGATACGATAGAAAAATCAACAGATGGTGGCACAAGCTTTGCTGCTGTTACGGGAGGAGAAGTGGTTATCGAAGATTTGAGCTTTTATGTGCTCGGAGCCGGTTCTCAGTCTCCAGCTTTGCAGCCTAAAGTTTTCATAAAGGTCAGCGGCCAGGCCGGGTCGGATGAAAACAGTCAATCTGAGTTTACTCTCCAGACTCTTGTATCTCAGAGAGTATTAGATAATTAATATGAAGAAGAAAAAAAATACAACAGGTTTTACTCTGGTAGAAACTTTGGTGGCCATAGCTATATTGGTGACAGCTGTTATCGGTGCTTCTACGGCAGCCCAGAAAGGTCTCTCTTTATCTATCTTGTCAAAAGATGAAGTAACAGCATTTTATCTGGCTCAAGAAGCGGTCGAGCAGATTAGAAATATGCGCGATGAGAACGGCCTTAACGGCAGGGATTGGCTCTATGGTATATCTGATTCTTCTTCAGACCCGTGTTACTTTGGCAAAGTTTGCAGAGTGGACGCGCTGGAAAATTCTATAACCACTTGCTCTGGAGATAACTGCCCGTTTCTCAGACAGAATCAAGAGACAGGATTCTTCGGTTATGACAGCTCATGGGACGAGACTCCTTTCAAGAGGGAAGTAACTTTAACCAGTGTAGACAGCAAGGAAATATCGATGCTGGTTACAGTCAGTTGGCACAAAGGAATTATAGATAGGGAATTTAAAGTTAAAGAGAATATTCTTGATTGGCAATAAAACAATATGAATAAAGGATTCACATTATTTATAGCAATAGTAACGACAGGCACTTTGCTTTTGGTCGCCACCGGCATAATCGGACTGGCTGTTAAGTCATCCAAGATTTATTCTGCCGCTCGGGAATCTCAGAATGCTTTTTATGCAGCAGACACAGGCGTGGAATGTGCTCTGTATTGGGATGTGTCGAACCCGACGGGCTTTAGCGCTTTCTCAACCTCCACTTCATCTGAGATTATTTGCAATGACCAGACTATTACAGTTGGTGGTGATTCTCCGTCTGAGTTCACTTTCGACTTCTCGCCAGACCCATATTGCACAAGAGTAGTAGTTACGAAATCTGCAGATAATTCCACGCAGATTCAATCCTTCGGTTATAATACTTGCGATTCAAGCAATCCGCGGCGAGTTGAAAGAGCTGTTAAGGTTACTTACTAGTAGTTTCAAGTAAAAGATGCCTGTACCGAAAGATATAAGAGAACGTGTAGAAAAATTGAGGGAAGCTATAGAACATCATAGCCATCTTTACCACACTCTGGATGAGCCGGAGATACCGGACAGCGCCTATGATGCCTTAGTGAGAGAGCTTGAGGATATTGAAAGAGAGTATCCGGAGCTTGTGGTTCCAAGTTCTCCGACTCAGCGAGTTGGAGGCGTACCTCTGAAAGAATTTGAAAAAGTAGAGCATAAGATCCCTCAGTGGTCGTTTGATGATGCTTTCGATGAAGATGATATAAGGGCTTTTGATGAGCGGGTGAAGAAAAATCTAAAAGCGGCATTCGGCCCAGATGTTTTGCCTGAATACACGGTAGAGCTGAAGATAGACGGCTTGAAAGTGGTTCTTACTTATCAAGATGGTGAATTGGTGGTTGCTGCAACTCGAGGTAATGGTCTTGTCGGAGAAAATATCACTCAAAATGTCAGAACTATAAAATCAATTCCTCTTCGATTAAAAAAACAATTATCCATCATAGTAGAGGGAGAAGTATTTATGCCAAAGAGTGTTTTCGAGACGCTCAATATTGAGAGGGAGAAAGCAGGAGAAGCCTTGTTTGCAAATCCTCGGAATGTGGCTGCCGGTTCTCTAAGACAACTTGATCCGAGCATAACCGCCTCCCGCCGTCTGGACAGCTTCATCTACGATATTGCTTCCATTGAAACTGAAGGTGTTGAAGAGCCGTCGACGCAAGAAGAAGAATTGAGTCTTCTTAAAGAACTTGGATTCAAGGTTAATAGCGAATGGAAGAAAGTAAACAATATTGAAGAAGTAATAAAATATTGGAAGAAGTGGGAGACAAAGAAGACAGAAGAAGATTATCTTATAGACGGAGTTGTTGTAAAAGTTAATGATAGGAAATATCAGGAGGCTCTGGGCTATACCGCTAAGTCTCCGCGTTTCGGCATAGCTTTAAAATTTCAGGCGGAGAAAGTTGCTACACTGGTCGAAGATATAACTTTGCAGATTGGTAGGACAGGCGTTCTTACACCGGTTGCTGTGCTGCGTCCGGTGCTTGTTGCCGGATCCAAAGTCTCTCGTGCTACTTTGCATAACGAAGATGAGATCAGGCGGCTCGATATACGCATAGGTGACACAGTTATTATCCAAAAGGCAGGTGATGTTATCCCTGATGTGGTCAATGTTGTTAAAGAACTGCGTACAGGCAAAGAAAAAGTATTTAAGTTCCCAACTCATTTCCCGCTTTGCGGTGGAGACGGCAGGATAGAGCGCATTCCCGGACAAGCAGCTTACAGGTGTGTTGCCAAGAATTCTTTTGAACAGCAGAGAAGGAAACTTTATCACTTCACTTCTAAAAAGGCTTTCGATATAGCTGGCCTAGGTCCCAAAATAATAGATCGTCTGCTTGAGCACGGCATAATCTCCGGCTTCGACGATATATTTAATATCAAAGCCGGTGATCTTAAACCTTTGCCTGGTTTCAAAGACAAATCAGTTGAAAATCTTTTGGGATCTATAGAAAAAGCAAAGGATGTTACGCTTGCCAGATTTATAACTTCTTTTTCCATACCTCAGGTCGGGGAAGAAACTGCCAGAGACCTTGCTGCACATTTCAAAACTGCTGAAAATTTCATGGATGCAAGCAAAAGCGAATTAATTAGTCTGGGAGGAATAGGGGAAGTGGTTGCAGATTCTATTGTAGATTGGTTTAAGGACAAAGAAAATAAAAAACTTTATAAGAATGTTCTTAAGAAGGTTCGCGTTCAGTCTGTGAAAAACAAAGCTTCGTCGAGCGGGGTGTTTGCAGGTAAAACTTTTGTGCTGACCGGTACCTTACCTACTCTTTCAAGAGACGAAGCAAGCGAGATGATAAGAGAGCAAGGGGGAGATGTGTCTAGCTCTGTTTCTAAGAACACTGACTACGTGCTTGCCGGTACTGAGGCAGGAGAGAAGCTCAGGAAAGCAGAAGATCTTGGCATAAATATAATAAGCGAGGAGGAATTTCTGGATATGCTAAAATAGCCTTTATGATAGATAAAGAAAAGGTCGAAAAGCTGGCCAAGCTAGCCAGGATTGAATTGATGCCTGAAGAAGCTGATGGTTTGAGCCGGGAGCTCGGCTCAGTTTTGGATTATGTGGGTGAGATAAAATCAGCACAGCTAAACGACAGTAGACAACCTACGACAAATGACTATCCTGTTAAAAATATAATGAGGGAAGATGTTTCTCCGCATGAGGGTGGAGCATACACAAAAGAGATTCTCGACCAAGCTCCAGAGAGGGAAGGTGATTATATAAAGGTGAAGAAAATTCTTTAAATGCTTGATTTATCAAAACTAACCATCTCTTCCGCCAGGAAGCTTATGAAGAAAGGAGAGCTTTCGTCTCTCGAGCTTGTAAGCGCTTACCTTGAAGAGATAAAAAAAGAAGATAGAGAGATAGGTGCTTACCTGGAAGTTTTTGATGATGCTCTAAGAGAGGCGGAAGAAGCCGACAAGAGAATGGAGGCAGGGGAAGACTTGCCGCTGCTTGGGGTCCCAATTGCCATCAAAGACAACATGATGATGGAGGGTAAGCAAGCAACAGCTGCTTCTAAAATTCTTGAAGGGTTTGTTGCGCCGACGGATTCTACGGCTGTAAAAAAACTTAAGGAAGCCGGAGCTGTGATATTAGGGAGGACAAACATGGATGAATTCGCCATGGGAAGTTCAACTGAGAACTCCGGCTTTGGCGCTACTAAGAATCCTTTAGACAAGTCGAGAGTACCAGGAGGTTCTTCGGGCGGCTCTGCTGCAGCGGTGGCCGCCGGCTTTGCCCTAGCATCAATCGGTTCTGATACGGGAGGTTCAATACGTCAGCCGGCAGCTTTTTGTGGAGTGGTGGGGTTCAAACCTACATACGGCAGAATCTCCCGTTCAGGACTGATAGCACTTGCTTCATCTTTGGACCAGATAGGACCTTTTGCTAAAACTGCCGGTGATGCTGAAATTATCTATGATGTCCTTCGAGGTCAGGATTCAATGGACAGCACCACCATAAACGACGATACATATTCTAAGAAAAAATTTACAAAGACCATTGGCATACCTAAAGAGTTTGTGGAAAGCGAAGGGGTGGATAAGCAAATGAAAGAGAACTTTCAAGAAGCTGTAGAGAAATTCAAATCATTGGGATATGAAATCAAAGATGTCGAACTTTCTAAAGTAAAGTATTCCTTAGCTTGCTATTACATCATCATGCCGGCAGAAGCATCTTCGAACTTGGCCCGTTTTGATGGTGTGAAATATGGCTTGCATATTGAAGGTGAGAGCGGTATTGACGATTACTTCAAAACTCGCGGCCAGGGTTTCGGCAAAGAAGTCCGCAGACGCATAATCTTGGGCACCCATGTGCTCTCATCAGGCTATCATGATGAATATTACGGCAAGGCGATCCAGATGAAGCAGGCTATAGAGCTTGAATTTGAAGAAGTATTCAAAGATGTAGATTTAATCCTGACTCCTACTACTCCTACCACTGCTTTCAAAATAGGAGAGAAGACAGCTGATCCTTTAGCTATGTATCTGGCAGATATATTTACTGTTCCTGCAAATATTGCCGGCCTGCCGTCCATCTCTCTTCCTTCCGGTTTCATCGACGGTTTGCCGGCTGGCATTCTTCTTACAGCCGGCAAAGGCATGGAGGATAACTTATTTGAAACATCTAAAGATTTTTTGGGAGAATAATGTTATGGCAGAACCAGAGAAAAGCAACGATGACAAAGACTTTGTCATAGAGATCGGTAGTCTTCTTGTTGCGCTGTATTTTATTGCTCTAGTAATCCAAGAAATTTCAGAACGCATAGCTTATTCGAAGTATGGAATCATAGATGTTTGGTGGGCAAGATTGGCCATGTTTATATCTGAAACCGCATGGCCTCTCTGGAAGGTTGTTTCGGTATTGGTGGCGATTGGTGCAGCTATTTTTATATGGAAAATAAATTCCAAATTCGGTGCCTTAGTTAAGGAGGAGAGGGGTATCTATGGGCCGGACATTCAATCAGATAAAGATGAAGTCGAAGAGCCGAAAAATGAAAAATGGGAGGAAATTGTAGAACGTATAAATTCTGCAAATTCTGCAGACTGGAAAGTGGCAATTATTGAAGCGGATATAATGCTTGAAGATTTGCTTCGCAAAGAAGGATATCACGGCGATACTTTAGGAGAGATGCTCAAGTCTGCTGAGGGTGGTGATTTCTTGAGTTTGGAATCTGCATGGGAAGCTCATAAGATAAGGAATTCCATTGCGCATAAAGGTTCAGAATATCCTCTAACAGAGAGAGAAGCAAAGAGAGCTATCTCTCTTTTTGAACATGTGTTTAAAGAATTTAAGATAATTTGAAGTAATACGTTTTAAATTTAAGCTTGCACAAGCTCACAAAAAACATATAATGTCTCTGTAGCGGGTTGGAGGAGTAGTACCTCGACAGGCTCATAACCTGTAGGCATCCGTGCAAATCGGGTACCCGCAACAAGATTAAAAATAACTGCCTTAGGGCAGTTATTTTTATATTTCGGGTACCTGGATTTATTGCTCAATCATAATATTTGCGTTGAGTAGATGCCTTTTTTGTATTATAGTAACTTCCACGTATTTGCCGGGGTAGCTCAGTCGGTTAGAGCGCGGGACTCATAAGCCCGAGGTCGAGAGTTCGATTCTCTCCCCCGGCACATTGATTGAAACTTTGTAATCTGATAGTTTATAGCAACCGCAGGTGATTGCGAATATTTGCGGGTGTAGCTCAGCTGGTTAGAGCGTCCGCCTGTCACGCGGAAGGTCGTGGGTTCAAGTCCCATCACTCGCGCATTATCAAAAACACATGGGTTTTGTCATGTGTTTTTGTATAATTGAAGCCGCGAAGCGGCGTCGGGACTTGAAAGGCGCAGGTATATTGAGGCCAGTAGGCCGAAATACCGAGCCATGGCTGTGAAATTTTGCGAGTAGAGACGAACAAAATATTCCTAGCCAAGTCCCATCACTCGCGCAAAGTAAAATCGGACTAGTTTCTGCTAGTTCGATTTTATTTTTAGAACATCTTTTTTGTAATGCTTTAGATAAGCGACAATTATGAAGCTTATGATAACCATGATGAACCACGAAGTGATTTTTGAGGTGCTTACTATGGTCCACTGGTGTATTTGGCTAGGATATTTCCAAGCTCCAAAATAAGTTGAAATATTCTCGGCGATCCATATGAAGAAAGCTATCAGCATGAAAGAGACATCCATTCTCAATGATCTTCGAATTTTAGTTACTGTAAATTTAACTCGAGTTTTCCAAAACAATATGAATACCAGAAGTATAAGTGTCCATCTGGCATCTGGCAGGAAGTGATGAGTAAAAAAGTTCAGATACATCAGCGAACCGAGTAGAACCATCCATAGATATCGAGGAGGGGAGATCAGTTCAAGCTTCATTATTCTCCAAGACTGACTGATATAGCTTCCTACTGCTGCATACATGAATCCGCTGTAGAGAGGTACATTCATAATTTTGAAAAAACCTGGTTCAGGGTAGCTCCATGAGCCTATAGCTGGATTTGTTTTGAAAACTTCAAGCATGAAGCCGATGATATGAAAAAGAAAAATGGTTTTTACCTCATCCTTAGTTTCTATGCCGGTAAAGTATAAAACGGCTTGAATAAGGAGTGCGGCTAAGAACAAAAAATCGTATCTCTCAATTCCAAAGAGGGGAATATGATTAGATAAAAACAGGAGCAGGAAGAATGAACCGGCGAAGATGCAGGCTCTAGCTTGCTTGAGGCCGAATATTAAGAATTCTTTCATTCAAGCATCATGACATATTTTTCTTTATTCTGCCTATAAAGATGCAAGTTGAGTGCGAAGGCAGAAGTAAGAAACTTTTCAAAAGGACGTTTGTATATTTCTTACTCTAAAATTAATTATAAATGCTATGGAAGATGACAATGGAAACAGCAGCGCAACCGCTATTTTGATAGCAGTTGTAGTGGTGATTATTTTAGGTCTTATTTTTTACTTCGGATTCATGAGGGATGGAACAGACAATGTTGATAACACGGGCAGCGGAGCAAATGTCGAGCTCAATCTTCCGAATGGTTCTGGTAACGGCGGAGGAGCAAGTCCGGCATATTAAAAGATATGCAAACCGCCCCGACCTAAGTCGGGGCGGTTTTGGTTTGGAAAAATAAGCTCGAATGTATTATTATTTCGCCATACCAACGCCAAGATATATGCCAAGATAGCTCAGTTGGTAGAGCACTCCCATGGTAAGGGAGAGGTCCCGGGTTCGATCCCCGGTCTTGGCTCCCTAAAACGTCCGCTGGCGGACGTTCGGGCGAACTTCCGCCCGTGCGGAAGTTTTAGCCAAGCCACCTTAGCTCAGTTGGTAGAGCGACCGCTTCGTAAGCGGTAGGTCCGCAGTTCGATCCTGCGAGGTGGCTCTCTGATGAATAAAGAAGAAATAAAGAAAAAGATAGAAAGTCTTGAAGCCGAAATGAACTCGGCAGATTTTTGGACGAATAAGGATTTAGCTCAAAAGAAAATCAAAGAACTTCAAGATCTGAAAGATCAGTTTGACGGAGTTGGTAAGTATGATAGAGGCAGTGCTGTGATGACTATTTTCTCCGGTGCCGGCGGAGCAGATGCCGAAGATTTCTCGCGCATTCTTTTTGAGATGTATGAAAAATATTTTGATAAGAAAAATTGGACATACAAAATATTAAACAAAAATGAGAACGATCACGGCGGCTACAGAAATATTACTTTAGAGATTGACGGCAAATCGGTGTACGGAAGTCTGAAGAATGAGTCGGGGGTTCACCGTTTGGTGAGAATTTCTCCTTTTAATGCAAATTCAAAGAGGCAGACATCGTTCTCCATGGTGGAAGTGATACCGAAGTTTGAGAAACCGGATGAAATAAAAATTCCACCCGAAGATATTAAGGTCGAACTTTCCAAGTCGAGCGGCCCGGGCGGCCAGAATGTAAATAAGCGCGAGACAGCAGTGCGGCTGGTGCATATACCGACGAATATTTCCGTGCATGTCGAGTCCGAGCGTTCTCAAGCGCAGAATAAGGAAAAAGCTCAGGCAATGCTTGAAGCCAAACTATACAAAAAAGAGGAAGAAGAGCGGCAGGCCAAGGAGAAAGGACTATATGTATCCAAATCCACTCAGATAGAATGGGGGAATCAGATCCGCTCTTATGTCCTGCATCCTTATAAGATGGTCAAAGATCACCGAACGGGCGTAGAATCCAGAGATGTAGATAAGGTTTTAGGGGGAGATATTGATGAATTTATAGAAGCAGAGAGAAATATCTCCTAAATTGCGTTAGTATGACTCGTGTGATATTGTATTTTCCATGTTAAAAATCCGTCTTCAAAGAGTGGGGCGAAAGCACGAGCCGGCCTTTCGACTTGTTTTGACCGACTCAAAGAACTCTACCAAGTCAGGCAAGTTCAAGGATATCCTCGGTTCGTATGACCCTAGGAAATCTTCTGACACTTTTAAGCCAGAAAGAATCAAGCACTGGCTCTCTGTGGGAGCTCAGCCTACTGGAACTGTTCATAACCTTTTGGTGAAGCACGGAATCATAGAAGGCAAGAAGGTCAACGTCTTGCCAAAGAAAACCCCTCCTGTTAAAGAAGCTTCTGCTGAAGAGGCTGATGCTGCTCCTAAATCAGAAGTCTCTACAGAAGAAGCTACTGCTGAAGAAACCTCTTCGGAATCTCCTGCTCCAACTCCAGAACCAGCACAGGAACCTAGAGCTGAAGAGCCTGCCCCTGAAGCTCAGGCAGAAACTCCGGTAGAAACTCCGACAGAAAAGACTCAAGAGCCTAAAGCCCCTGAAAATCCAGAGACTCCAGACGAAGCTTAATTAGATGATATAATGGAATTTCGGCAGGTTACCTGCCATTCCCGGTTATCTTTTAGCGGAAAGTTTTAAGCGAACAATACATGAATATGATTGATGACACTCAGTTTTTAGAATATGTGATAAAAGCATTAGTGGATCATCCGGACGATGTGAAAATTACTAGGACAGTGGATGAGATGGGTGTGCTGATGACCCTTGATGTTAATCCTGAGGACATGGGTAAGGTTATAGGCAGGTCCGGCAATACTGCCAAAGCTATAAGGATTCTGCTTAGAGTAGTAGGTATGAAGAATAACGCCCGAGTAAACCTCAAGATAAATGAACCTTCAGGTTCGATACCAAAATCTTCAAAGCTGACCAAGACTGTTGATGAGGCGATGGAAGATCTTGATCTGGATTAGGTTCTAGCTTGAATTCAACCTAGCAGTTAGCATCAAACAGTTATAAACAGACTGATGCATTTTCATATAATCACTCTTTTTCCCAAAGCTTTTGACTCTTATCTTGGTGAGTCTATTTTAAAGCGCGCCATAGAAGACAAGAAGATAAAAATCTCTTTTTATAATCCAAGAGATTTTGCGGAAAATAAATGGTCAAGGATAGACCGTCCGCCTTACGCTGGAGGGCCGGGCATGGTTATCCAGGCAGAGCCTGTGATAAAAGCCATAGCAAAAGCTAAGGGTAGGAAAAGAAAAGTAAAAATAATTTTCCTCTCTCCGTCAGGCAAACAGTTTGATAACTCCTATGCAGCCAAAGCTGCCAAAAACTACAAAGATATCATTATTGTTTCCGGCAGATACGAGGGTATTGATGCTAGGGTCAAAGAAATCTTTAAGATGGATGAGGTATCGGTAGGACCTTTCATTCTTACCGGCGGAGAGCTGCCAGCCATGATTATTATTGATGCTTTATCTCGACATGTTCCGGGTGTATTGGGAAATCTCGATTCCATAGAAGAGAGAAGGGTTGCCTCAAGTGAAGTTTATACCAGACCAGAGGTTTTCACATATAAGGGTAAAAAATACCATGTGCCGAAGATTCTTCTTTCAGGCCACCGGGCCAAAATCGAAGAATGGAAAAAGAAGAAGCAAAAGTAATATTAATCCCCAGGTTTTCCACAAAAAATCCACACATCGGGAATCTTATATTTGACAGGATTTAGCCGGCAGGTTAGTATGCTCTCTAGCTTCGACACTCTGATTGAGTTACGTCCCGGACGAAGTATTATAAGGCGATTTGAGAAAAGCATCTTTCTCTGATTAATACTTACAAATAATTTTTTAAAAGCACGGCAAAATGGCCGGGCTTTGAATATTTTTATGTCTACAAATACCTCTGAAACTGCTTCCAAGAATTCTTCTTCCACTTCCACTGCCGGCCAAAGGGAGAAAAAGTATTTCGGCCGATTTAAACCCCCATTTATAGAAGTACCAGACCTGGTAGTCTCTCAAGTAGAGTCGTTTGACTGGCTCATCAGAGAAGGTCTCAAGGAAGTGTTCGAGGAATTCTCTTCAATTAGAGACTTTTCAGAGAAAAAGTTTCAGCTTGACTTTGTAGGTTTTGAGCTCTCAGAACCAAAATACGATGAATATACTGCCAAGGACAATAAACTCTCTTATGAGGCTCCACTAAAAGTAAAGGTTCGCCTCAAGAACTTTATAACTGGCACAGAAAAAGAGCAGGAAATATTTATGGCTGATTTCCCGCTCATGACAAGTCACGGGACCTTCATTATCTCAGGTATTGAAAGAGTTATCGTGCCTCAGCTCACTCGATCATTTGGTGTTTCGTTTACATCCCAGGAAGTTAAAGGCAAGAAGACTTTCGGAGCCAAAATCATTCCAAGCAGGGGAGCATGGATAGAATTTGAAACCGATGCGGATGGAACTATCTATGTTCGAATCGACCGCAAGAGAAAGTTCCCTGTAACTGTCCTCCTTAGAGCTTTTGGCTTAGAAACTAATGAGAAAATTTTAGATTTATTCAAGGATAACAAGAATGCGCAAGAGTACATAAAGAAGACTCTTGAGAAAGATTCAACTGTCAGTATCGACGAAGCAGCTATTGAGATACACAAGCGTCTGAGGGATGGAGATCTAGCTGCTGCAGACAATGCCCGCGAGTTCGTAGATTCTATTTTTAATTCAGAAAGATATGACTTTTCCCGCGTCGGTAGATTCCGCTTCAATAACAGGTTCAATATTAAGGAAACTCCAAAGGAAATAGACAGGCGAACTCTCTCTATAGGAGACCTTTCTCTGATAATTTCCCACATAGGAGATTTGAATAACACTCCGGGTTCTGAACCAGATGATATAGATCACTTGGGTTCAAGACGAGTAAGGTATGTCGGTGAACTCTTCCAGCAAAAGATAAGAGTGGGTATGGCTCAGATAAAGAGAAACATCCAAAATAGGATGTCCACTATCGAGACTGACATTACCTTGCCTGTGCAGTTTATTTCGCCTAAGCCTTTGCAGGCTCGTATCAAAGAATTCTTTACGACCAACCAGCTCTCACAATTCATGCAGCAGACCAACTCTCTCGAAGAGCTTGAGCATTTGCGCACCATGTCTGCTCTCGGTCCGGGCGGCTTAAACAGAGCTCGAGCCGGATATGAAGTTCGAGACGTGCACCCTTCCCATTACGGAAGACTTTGCCCAATCCAGACTCCAGAAGGTCCGAACATCGGTCTTATTCTTCGTCTTGCCACTTATGCCAGGGTAAATGATTTCGGCATGATCGAAACTCCTTATGTGATCGTAAAAGACGGCAAAATAACCAAGGAAATAAAGTATTTCAACGCTCTTGAAGAAGAGAACTACAACATTGCTCATGCCGGAGCTGATAGAGATGAAGAAGGAAATCTCCTCGGTGACATGGTCGAGGTAAGACACAAAGGTACACCCATAACAGTTCCTAAGGATCAGGTGCATCTTTTGGATGTTGCTACAAATCAGGCGTATTCGATCGCTACTTCGATGATTCCTTTCTTGAACCACGATGATGCCAGCCGAGCTTTGATGGGTTCGAACATGCAGAAGCAGGGTACGCCCTGCATCGTGCCTGAAGCCCCTCTTGTAGCCACTGGTGTTGAAGGTGTTGCTATACGCGACACCGGCAGGCTTGTGACCTCACCGGTAGAAGGAAAGGTTACATATGTAGACGGCAGAAAAATACAGGTCAAAGATACTAAGGGCAAGGAGCACAACTTCTCTTTGGTGAACTTCTCGATGACTAATGGATTCACTTCATTCCACCAGCGCCCTTCAGTGCAATTAGGTCAGAAAGTTAAGAAGGGAGATGTTCTTGCAGACAGCTCTTCATCAGACGGAGGTCAGATGGCTTTGGGTCAGAATATTTTGGTTGCTTTCATGTCTTGGTCTGGATCCAACTATGAAGATGCCATCATCGTTTCAGAGCGCTTGGTTCAGGAGAGCAAGTTTACATCCATACACATTGAAGACTTCACTATAAATGTTCGTGATACCAAACTTGGACCTGAAGTTACCACCTGCGATATCCCGAATGTCGGAGAATCAAAGCTTAAAAATCTTTCAGAAGACGGCATTATTCGAGTAGGTGCAGAAGTAAGGCCGGGCGATATCTTGGTTGGAAAAATCACTCCAAAGGGAGAATCTCAGCTTACTCCGGAAGAAAGACTTTTGAGATCTCTCTTCGGTGAGAAAGCAAGAGATGTTAAGGATACTTCAAAGAGAATGGAAGGAGGCAAGAGAGGCCGAGTGGTATCCGTTCAGGTTTTCTCAAGGGAAAAGGGCGACAAGCTAGACTCGGGTATTCTCAAGCAAATTCATATCCAAATCGCCCAGTTGCGAAATGTATCAGTAGGAGACAAGCTAGCCGGACGCCACGGAAACAAGGGTGTGATCTCAAAGATCCTTCCTGTTGAAGAAATGCCTTATATGGCAGATGGTACTCCCATAGACATCATTCTTACTCCGCTCGGTGTTCCATCGAGAATGAACTTGGGTCAGATTCTTGAAATGCACTTGGGACTTGCTGCAAATTCTCTTAATTATCAGGCAGTCGTGCCTCCTTTCGCCGGTGCAACTGAAGATGAAATTAAATCCGAATTGGTGAAGGCTGGCTTCCAAGAGTCTGGAAAAGTTAAGCTCTTTGATGGCCGCACCGGCGAAGCTTTCGAACAAGAAATAGCTATAGGTTACATGTACATCTTGAAGCTTCACCACATGGTGGAAGACAAGATACACATGCGATCGATAGGACCATACTCTCTCATAACTCAGCAGCCTCTGGGCGGTAAAGCACAAAACGGAGGTCAGCGTTTCGGAGAAATGGAAGTGTGGGCGCTTCTCGGTCACGGAGCAGGTTACACTCTGCGCGAGATGCTCACTATTAAATCCGATGACATTGTAGGCCGCTCATCCGCTTACGATGCGGTGGTTAAGGGAGAAGATATACCGGAACCAAATCTGCCGGCATCTTTCAACGTTTTGGTCAATAACTTAAAGGGTCTTTCCTTGGATGTCTCCTTGAATAAGGATAAGAAGGATGGAGAAGTGATAGACAATTCTTCAAGTGCCCAGTCGAATAATGATGAGCTTGATCAAGAAACTGAATAAAAAATATGAACACCTATAAACACAAAACAGCTGACATGACGGATTTCAACGAGATTGGCATTAAGCTTGCTTCTCCTGAAAAAATCAAAGAATGGTCCTTTGGAGAAGTAACCAAGCCTGAAACCATCAACTATCGAACTCAGCGCAGCGAGCGCAACGGTCTCTTCGATGAGAAAATCTTCGGTCCGGACAAAGATTATGAATGCTACTGCGGCAAGTACAGAGGCATACGATATAAGGGAATAGTTTGCGAGAAATGCGGAGTGGAGATCACACGTTCAATAGTACGCAGAGAGCGCATGGGTCACATAGAGCTTGCAAGTCCTGTAGCCCATATATGGTTCTTGAAAAACGTACCTTCAAGAATTTCTTTGATCATGGGTATTTCAGTAAGCGATCTGGAAAAGGTTGTTTACTTCGCAGGATATATCATTACTTCAGTATCGGAAGACGAGAAGCAGCGAGTTCTTAAGGATCTTGATTCTGAGTTCAAGTCCAAAGTTAAGTCTCTGCAGGATGAAAAGTCTAAAGCAGCTCTAAAAGAACTTGCTCTTGCTACCAAGAGAGATATCGAATCAATTGTTCCCGGCAGAGTTCTTGATGAGGTCGAGTATCACAGATTCAGCATGAAGTATTCGACAGTCTTTGAAGCTGGTATCGGAGCCGAAGCTATATACAACATTTTGAAAGATCTGGATTTGAAAAAGCTTTTGGCAGAACTTGAAGCTCAAATAGAGAAAGCTCCAGCTACAGAAGTTGCTCGTTTAAACAAGCGCGCAAGCACGGTTACACAGATGATTAATGCAGGAATACGTCCTGAATGGATGTTCCTTATCAGGATTCCGGTTATTCCGCCTGCTATACGCCCTATGGTTCCTCTCGATGGAGGAAGATATGCTACTTCCGATGTAAATGATCTTTACAGAAGGGTTATCAACAGAAACAACCGATTGAAGAAACTTCAAGAAATAAATGCTCCTGATGTTATTCTCAGAAACGAGAAAAGAATTCTGCAGGAAGCAGTTGATGCTCTTATCGACAACACTATCCGTCACGGCTCAAGCTCAGGTTCTCAGTCTCAGCGCAGGCCTCTTAAGTCTCTCTCTGATAATCTCAAAGGTAAGAGGGGACTCTTCAGACAGAATCTTTTGGGTAAGAGAGTTGACTACTCAGGTCGTTCTGTAATTGTCGTCGGACCGGAACTGAAGCTTCATCAGTGCGGATTGCCTAAGCACATGGCGCTTGAATTGTTCAAACCTTTTATTGTTTCCGAACTTTTGAAGAGGGAACACGCCTTTAATATTCCTGGTGCTAGAAGGCTCATAGAAGATGCTGTTCCTGAAGTTTGGGCAATACTTGAAGAAGTCATTAGAGGAAAGTATGTTCTGTTGAACCGTGCTCCTACTCTGCACCGCCTAGGTATTCAGGCTTTCCAGCCTGTGCTCATAGAAGGCAATGCTATTCAGCTTCACCCTCTGGTATGTACAGCATTCAACGCAGACTTCGACGGCGACCAGATGGCAGTACACGTGCCTCTCTCGGATGAAGCTCAGGCAGAAGCTCGTCTGATAATGGCTGCAAATAAGAACATACTTAAGCCGGGAAATGGTGAGCCGGTAGTTTCTCCACGCCAGGACGTTGTGCTTGGTACTTTCTGGATGACCAGAATCGTCTCAGGTCTTAAGGGTGAAGGAAGATATTTCCCAAGTCCTAACAATGCTATTACTGCCTTTGATTTCGGAGTGCTTGATTTGCAGGCCAAGATTAAGGTTTTGCCAACTGAATCAGAAAAGTATCAGCAGTTTGAAGGAAAAATATTCGAGACATCAGTGGGTAGGCTACTCTTCAATAGCGTTTTGCCTAAGGACTATCCGTACATAAACCAGGAGATAAACAACAAGAAGATGTCCGAGCTCATCAATGATTTCCTTGAGAACTATGGAGTTGATGAAGTTCCTGCCATTATCGACAAGATAAAAGCTTTCGGATTCAAGTACTCGACTCATTCTGGTTCCACATGGAGTCTTGATGACATTAAGATACCTGCCGGCAAGAAAGCACTTATACAGGAAGGACATGATCGTGTTAAGGAGATTGTTGAACAATATCAGGAAGGTCTTCTGTCGCAGACGGAACGCATACAGAAATCTGTTGAGATATGGCAGGGAATAAAGTCAGAAATAGAGAAGCTTATACCTTCAACACTCGAGTCCGGCAATCCTATATACGACATTATTCTTTCTGGTGCTAGAGGTTCGTTTGGAAACCTTAGCCAGATGGCGGGAATGAAAGGTATTATTGCAAATGTGTCAGGAGAATCTCTAGAGTTCTCAATTACATCTTGCTACAAGGAAGGTCTTACTCCGCTTGAATACTTCATAACTACTCACGGTTCACGAAAAGGTCTTACAGACACTGCTCTTAACACTGCTAAAGCAGGTTATCTTACCAGAAGATTGTTCGATGTGGCTCAAGACGAAATCATCACCAGTGAAGACTGCGGTACAAAAGACGGCACTATTGTAAGCAAGAAGACAGCTTCTGGTATCGAGATGCCGCTCTCCAATACTATTAAAGGCAGATTCCTTGCTGCTGATGTCCTAGATAAAGAAGGTAATGTAATCTTCAAGAGAGGTCACTTGATTACAAAAAATGATGCAGATGTTATAGATGCTGCAAATGTAGAATCAGTTTCAGTGAGGTCTCCTATGGTATGCAAATCTCTGAAAGGTATTTGCGTAAAGTGCTATGGAGTTGATATGGGTAATAACAAAGTCATAGAACTTGGAGAAGCTGTAGGAACAGTTGCTGCTCAAGCTATCGGTGAGCCTGGTACTCAGCTGACAATGAGAACTTTCCACGCTGGAGGTATTGCATCTGTTGGAGGAGACATTACTGCCGGTCTTCCTAGAGTCGAAGAAATCTTCGAGAAAAGAAAGCCTAAGGCACCGGCAGTCGTAAGCCACTTGGATGGTGTAGTAAGCGAAATAAAGAATGTTGGCAAAGACCGCTTGATCGTAATTACTCCAGAAGCCGGAGAAGTTAAGGGTAAGAAATTGGATAATGAATATGTAGTAGGTCTTAACAGACACATATTGGTTAGCCCTGGAACTGAAGTGAAAAAGGGTGATCTTCTGACAGATGGTTCTGCAGATCTTGATGAACTCTTCAAGTATGGAGGCCGAGAGAGGACAGAGAATTACATAATTCATGAAGTTTCCAAGCTTTATGAACTTCAAGGTGCAGCCGTCTCTCATAAGCATATCGAGCTTATCATCAGACAGATGTTCTCTCGCCGAAAAATAAGGGATGCAGGAGATACCCGCTTCACTAAGGGTGATGTTGTAGAGATGTTTGAGCTTGTTGAAGAAAACGAAAAAGTAAAAGCTCAAGGTCTTAAGGAAGCCAGAGCAGATGCCATGATAATGGGAATCACCGAAGTTTCGCTCTCCAGAGCCAGCTTCCTATCTGCAGCTTCGTTCCAGCATACGCCTAGAGTGTTGATACAGGCGGCAATCCGCGGAGCGAAAGATGAACTTGTTGGACTGAAAGAAAATGTGATTATCGGACGCCTTATTCCGGCCGGTACCGGCTTTGAAGGAGGATATAAGAAAAAACTTATATGGGAGGCGACGCACAAACAATCAAAGAAAGATTAAATATCGACGAAGTCATCTCGGCTTATGTAAAGCTTGAGAGGGCCGGCGCCAACTTAAAGGGCAGATGTCCTTTCCATAGCGAGAAGACGCCGTCATTCTTCGTCTCTCCAGCCAGGCAGAGTTTCTACTGCTTCGGCTGCGGGATGAAAGGTGATATTTTCACTTTCATTGAAGAAATAGAAGGAATGGATTTTCGAGAGTCTCTCGAATTCCTGGCTGAAAAAGCCGGTGTAGAAATAAAGAAAGAAAGAGGACAGGATAGGGCATTAAGAGAGGAGAAAGACAGAATCATTGCACTGATAGATGAAGCTGCTTCTTTCTACCAAGAGAGCCTTAAGAATACTCCCGAGGCTCTCCAATATTTGGAGAGCCGAGGTATAAGCAATGAATCTGTTTCTAAATGGCGTATAGGTTATGCCAGAGATGAATGGAGATTCTTGTATTCGCACCTTGTAAATTTGGGATTTCCAAAGGAATTGATCATAAAAGCAGGTCTAGCCAAGTATGCGGAAGGCGGGCCCGCCTCGACTCGCAGTCGCTTGTCGCCGCGAGGCGGGGAAGAAAAAGAACCGTATGACGTCTTCAGAGGCAGGGTTGTATTTCCTCTGTCGGATGCATCCGGCAGAATAGTGGCCTTTTCTGGAAGAGCTCTGGATAAAAATCTTGAGCCAAAATATCTCAACAGCCCTGATACGACTCTCTTCATCAAAAAGGAGCTTCTTTACGGATTGGATAAAGCTAAAGAGGCTATTCGCAAAAAGAACTATGCCGTATTGGTGGAAGGGCAGATGGATTTAGTGCTCTCTCATCAGGCTGGTGTGGCAAATACGGTTGCATCGTCAGGTACAGCCTTTACTGTCCATCACTTAGAAAAGTTAAGGAAGCTTTCGCCGCGCATAATTCTTGCTTTTGACGGCGATTCAGCAGGTCAGGCTGCAGCAGAAAAGAGTGCGGCGCTTGGCATGTCTCTTGGTATGGAAGTGAAAATTGCCGGCATGGAAGATGGCAAAGATCCTGCTGATTTGATAGCTTCCAGCGCTGAATCCTGGAGAGACACTCTTAAATCTTCGTCTCCGGCTATAGAGCACTTTCTAAATCTGATAACAAAAAATGAGAGTGATTCCAGGAAAGCCTTAAAGCTTGTAGAGCAAAAGCTTCTACCGCTTCTTCTTTTGCTTGAAAGCTCTATGGAGCGTTCGCACTTCGTATCTCTTATATCCAAAAAGACCGGTCTTAAGGAAGATGCTATATGGGCCGATCTGCGTGCAGCTAAAATGCCTGAAGTTGCCGGCTCAAAGCCGCAAGTCCAAGTTTCCAGAAAGGAAGACAATAGGCTTCCGGAGAAAGAGAAGAAATCCCAAAGAGAGCTTATTGAAGAGCGTCTGGAACAGCTTGCTGTCTGGAGAAAGGAGTTTGATAAGGACAGCGAGGAACTGGAGCTTCTGAATGCTGAAGAAGCTGAGCTGAATAATCATCTTTCCCAACAAAAACTTAAAGATGAGCTTGCCGAACTTACCAACAAGCTTTCAAGTGCGGAATCTCTAAAGCAAGAAGATGAGGTTATACGCTTGTCTAAAGATATCGCCGGTGTTCACAATCGTATGAGAGAACTCGAAGAGAGTAAAAAAATAATGTAACATAAAAAAGTGTTTGCATGAAAAAAACTTCTAAACAAAAAAATAAGGGAACAAAAAAGCCTGTCAAAAAGCAGGTTAGTAAAAAAGCTGTTTCAAAAAAGAGCACAGCAAAGAAAACTTCTGTTAAAAAAGTCTTTGCAAAGAAAACCAAAAAGACGGTAAAAAAGACCAATACTAAAAGCCCGCAAAAGAAAAGAGCGAAAAAGCTGGATACCGTCCTTAAAATGGAAAGGCTTATTTCTCGCGGTAAGGAAAAAGGATTTGTAACTTACGATGAAATAATAAAAGAGTTCCCTAATATAGAATCCGATATTCTATTTTTGGATGAGCTTTACGACAGGTTTAATACTGTCGGAATTGACGTACTTGAAGGAGGAGGACTTCTTGAGATTCCATCTGAAGAAGGAGGTAAGAGATACTCATATTCAAAGAGTGATTCTACTTATGACTCAATACAGATGTATCTGAAAGAGATAGGTCAGTATCCGCTTATATCAGGATCAATGGAGAAAGAGCTGGCTAAGCGCATAGTGGCAGGAGATCTTGAAGCAAAAAATCTTCTAGCAAAAGCAAACTTGCGTCTGGTTGTCTCTATTGCCAAGAAATATGCTAATAGAAGTCCGGATTTGACGCTGCTCGACTTGATTCAGGAGGGAAATCTTGGTCTCTTTAAGGCTGTAGAAAAGTTTGATTGGACTAAAGGATTTAAGTTTTCAACTTATGCAACATGGTGGATACGGCAAGCCATAACTCGTGCCTTAGCTGACCAGTCGCGAACCATCCGCGTGCCGGTGCACATGGTGGAAACCATTGCTAAATACAAACAGGTAGTACGCAGACTGACTCAAGACCTTGGCAGAGAACCTTTGCAAGAAGAAGTAGCTATGGAAATGAATCTGGACGTAGAAAAGATTTACCAGATAGAGAAGATAGATCAGTCTACTGTATCTCTTGAATCTCCGGTAGGGGATGAAGGTGATGAAGGTAAGTCAAAGCTAGGAGACTTCCTGGCAGACGATAAAATCCTCTCTCCGGACCAGGAGTCTTCCCGCAGAATTATCTCCGACCAGGTGCGCGAAATCCTCGATGACCTGCCTCCCAAGGAAAGAAAGATTCTGGAAATGAGACATGGTCTTCTGGATGGCTACACCCATACTTTGGAAGAAGTAGGCAAGGTATTCGGCGTTACGCGAGAGCGCATCAGGCAGATTGAAGCTAAAGCCCACGAAAAAATAAGACAGCACGAAAAGATCAATAGACTAAGAGGGTATCAGTAAACCAGTTTATACAACTCGTTCCAGATAGCATACATGGCGTAAGTGTCGAGCTTGCAGTATTCGCGCAAGTTGTGGAATATCTCTTCTCTCTCTTTCTCTCCAATTCCTCCCCTGACTGATCTGTCCCAGGCTTCGGCGGCGGAGCCGCCTTCGCGTATTTCAAGGTCCTTGTATGAAAGTTCGGGTGCTAAAACCGGCAGGACCTTCTTGATGCTCGAACTGCCTTTGAAGTCCTTGTGCACATAGTGCTGTTTCTTGAAAATATCTTCCAAATCATAAACTCTCTCATCTAGCTGTTTGAAAAATTCAGCAGACTCCGGTACTCGGTTTGCAATTTCGCGATTTCTTCCGCATTCAAAACTTTTATGCCAGACTATGACATTTCCTTTATTGCCGATATGATCGGCAAGCGATCTATAGAAGCTTACGGATGGATCATCACTCTTGGTATAAAGAAAATCCTTATGCACTGGTTCGGCTTCGGGATTGTCGAGTACATGCAGTGAATATTGAAAAGGGATCTGCTGATATGGCGAATATTGGTCAAAGCGCGGCAGAGCCGAAGGGAAGGTTTCGTAATCAAGGAAATAAAGAGGGAATACAAGACTATCAAGCTCTTGGGAAATTTCTTCTTTTGAAATTATCTCAATGTCATCGAGGTAAGTAAGAATTTGATTCTTTTGGTTATCAGAGAGTTCTACGCTCTCCGGAATATCACCAATCTCGAAAATATTATCATCAATAAGAGATTTGAGCTTGTTCTTGCTAAGGCCTATTCTGGCAAGGTCGTGCACTCCGTATTTTGGAATATTGGGATTTGAATAATGAAATGTCGTGCAGTGGCTAGAGCGTCCTTTGTATATGCAGGAGCAGTATCCCGGCGGTTCTTTCTCTTGCTGTATGTACTGGAGAGCAAGAGCCATTTCTTCTTCAACTTCATCTTTTAATTCTTCTACTTTTTCAGTAACGTCTTCCACAGCAAAGAGCTGGGTGAGATCAAGTTCTCCTTCCCTTACATATTTAGGATTAAGATGTATGAGGTAGGTTTTTTCTATCTCTAGTCCGCACCGGCGCAAAAGATTGGTCTGGAAAGTTAGGTCATGATAGTGAGTATTTTTGTCTATGCTGTTTGTTGCTTTGATTTCATAAATAGAAAATTTTCCATTTTCTTCCTTTTTTAAAACATCCAGGGCCGCAAAATATCCATCTCCGCCTCGCGTCGAAGAGTCTGCGCGAGTCGAGGCGGGCTTTTCAAAAGCAGCTTGGAATAAAGTCCTCTCGCCAGATTCAAGAAGCTTTTTCGTTTCCTCTATAGCCTTCTCTTCGCGCCCTTCTACCAGCACTCCAGTAGGGAAAAGTTTCCGAGCCTCAAGCTCTACTTCGTTTCCGGTTTCTATGATCTGTTTTTCGAAGTCAGATAATTCATGGTCGAAATACACATCGGGCCTATGCACTTTAAGCCATGTGTTTTTGGGGCAATCTCTCCAGAGGATGTAGTTAGTTTTCGTTAGCATAGAATGCTTAGAATGATTACGTAATTACTGACTGGAGTTATGGTACGAAAAACACGCTATATCGCCTGCTGGCGATGTACGCTCCGCGGGGGTCTGCCTAAGGCAGACGACGCGCTCCGCGAGGTTTTTCTTAACCATAACTCCAGTCAGGTAGTTTATCTTACTTTAACAGCGAATCAATTTTTGCTCGGACACTCTCGATAGGTTCTGCACCGTTTATGACAACTTTCTGGTCGCCTGAGATAATCACGGAGTAAGGAGTGCCTCTCGCACCTGCTTCTACGGCTGCTTCAGCGCTCTTCTGTATTGCTTCAGTGTATTTTCCTGATGATAAGCAGGAGTTGAACTTAACTGTATCAAGTCCGATATCTCCGGCGATTTTCGGCAATTCTGCAGGATCTAGAGAGTCGTTGGAATTAGTCCTCTTAAACACTTCATCAACAAATTGCCAGAAAGCTATATTGCCGCCAAGCTCGGCTGCACATTCAGATGCTTCAGCTTCATGAGGTGCTTTGTGGTGAAGTTGGGGAATAGGGAAGTGTCTGTAAACCCAGGCAACCTTTCCGTCATATTCACTCATTATCTGCCTCATTGTATTATGGAAAACTTTGCAGAATGGGCATTCAAGGTCTGAATATTCGACAATGACCAAAGCCGCATCAGGGTTGCCTCTAATGTGGTCTTCGGCGCTAACGGGGGCGATGTTTGTGGATTCTACGGCATTGGCTTCGGAATTGCTTGCCACGCTTCCTCCAGAACCTCCGAAATAAATGGCTCCGGATATCATTGCTCCTGCGATAACAATGGCTAAAGGCACGATGTATTTGTTGGTATTGGTTTCCATATTATTTTATTTTGTCCATTATACCATCTTGCCGCCTCTCTAGGAAAACATGGACGAGAACCGCGCCAAGCAAGGCAATAACTGCCGCTGCCAAGACGTCAAGCAGATGATGCACCCCTACATAGACTCTGGATATTCCTACAAGAATGGCAATCAGCCACAAACCTACAGCCACTTTTCTTTTGCTGAAATACATCAATCCTGATGCAATAGCTGACACCAATAAGGTATGGTCTGAAGGGAATCCATTGTCAGGCAAATGCGGTATTAGCGGAGTAAAATTTTCTATAGTAAACGGACGGGGATTGAAGTACATTTTTCTGGCAATAATGGAGATTAAAAATGTAAGCGGCAAGGACAGACAGAAGAATAAAAGAGCATCTTTCCGTTTGTCTTGCGGCATCTTTGCTATTGATACAATGGCAATAAGAATTGGTAAGACAAACAAGTACTTAGCGCCAAAAATAAAGAGTGTATCCATGATGTTTAAAATGGCAGAGTGAAAGTCAGTTTATGGTCACCTTCGCTTTCCCAGTCTGAGGTGTCGAGAGTTATCTCATGCAAGTCTTTACCTTCCTTAAAGAACAGCTTGTTGTTTTTCATTGCATAGTCATAGATGTCTTTTGTCAGCTTAACATCATCAATGCAATATTTGCGGATTTTTTCTATTTCACCTTTCTTCCACCAGTCTATAGCATCAAGCCCGTGCCCTGATTTGTTCAAGCCAAGAGTTCCTTCGGCAAGCTGATCGAGGCGCATTCTTCTTCCATATGAATTCTTTATCTCCTTTAGAATATCAAGGGATCTGATCTCTTTGAGGTCGCCAGGATAGTATTTGTTTAGCAGGGGAATGTCGAAATGGTCCGAGTTGAAGCCTATGAGCATGTCTGCTCGTTCTATGATGGGCCACAGCTTTGACAGTTCTTCTTGAAGATAAGAAGAGTACTCTCCGGTCTCGGAGTCATGAATAGCTACGAGTGATATATCCAAAAGAGCAGGGTCGTTTTTTCCAACGTCTGCAAAGACGTTACGAGTCTCAATGTCGAAAACTATTTTACGCATACGGTCCTAGCTTATGAGTCTCAAGGAAATCTCGCAGAGTGATATCTCCCATGCCAAAGCCAGCAATAGGCAGAGGCTCAACATCAAAAATCTCCAAAAGTTTATCGTACCTTCCTCCACCGCATATTGAGCGGCTGTTCTCAGGATTAGTATCAAAGAATTCAAAAACCGGTCCAGTGTAATAAGCTTGGCCTCTGGCAAGAGATTCATCGAATACGATATTTGGAGCTATGTCTTTGAAATCTTCCGGATTGCAGTTGTTCACTCTTATTTCGAAGTCTTCATCTTTTGCTCCAAACTCTTTCATAATTGCATAAGCGAGGGACATGACTTCTCTGTCACCATCAAGGCCGGCAACACCTACTAGGTCGCAGTTAAGTTGCCAGTGTTCGCGCTTGCGCCCTCTCTGCGGCCTCTCGTATCTGAACAGGTTTGGAATGGAGAACCAGCGTAGGGGGTATTTGAGATTGCGTCTCTTGGCGGCGATCATTCGGGCAAGCGTCGGGGTCATCTCCGGCCGCAGGGTGACAGAGCGCCCCCCTCTGTCGATAAAGGTGAAAGTCTGTTCGTTAACTATCTCCGATCCTGATTTTTCAGTATAAATCTCAGTCGGTTCGAGAGGCGAAGCAGAATATTCTTGATAATTAAAATCTTTAGAAACCTTTTTCCAGGTATCAAAAATATAGTTCTGGATAACCATATCTTCAGGATAAAAATCCCTGACTCCCTTGTATGGCGCTGTATCTAGTTTGGACATGGCAATAGTATAGCAAAAAGTCCCACCACGTCTCTAGAATGTTAATTCTAAATAGTAGTGGGACCTGTTAGAGGAGTAATCCTCTGTCAATTAACTTCATAAGCTCGATCAGAGGACGCCTATGCCAGTATAGAAGCTGCTTGCTCTTCGAGAGCACAGAAGCAGACATCCAGTAAGGAGGGGATAGCCATTCATTGCCGTCCTGGATCACATCAGTCCGCATGGGACCTGTAACTTCCTTTTCGGGAGCGGCATAGAAATATTGGATATGAGTCTCTCCTTTCGGGTATGTACTAGGCTTCCTATTTCTCCAGATCAGGATTGCATTCTCGGGGAATGTCAGTCCTGTCTCGTGGACATACTCTCTATTGAGAGTATGTCTCGCGGTTTCGTTGGCATATTCTCGGTTTCCTCCTCCTGGGAACTTGGTTCTTGGGTGGCTCCTTTTCTCCCACGATTCGATGGTAGTGTATGAGTCCAAAACCAGGACTTCAAGCTCGCCGTTATTTAACCGCCAAGCAATACCTGCTGAAGCAAGATTGCTTTTCATGCTGGCCTCTCTTCCTGCCGAAGTTAATGTTCAACTAGCGAAATTATCGATAGTGCCAAACTTAATCTTGGCACAAGTATTGACAAAAGTCAATCGTAGAATGTTAATAATTAAGCCCCTTTCTTTTGAGCTTTTGACCTTGCTGATTGAGTCAAATATTTCTTGCGAAGACGGACTGATTTCGGTGTTATTTCAATGTATTCATCTTCGTTCATTACTTCCATAGCCCGCTCTATGTCGAGTTTCCAAGCTGGAGCAAGATAGATGCCATCATCTGAACCGGAAGCACGCATGTTGGTCAGCTGCTTGCCTTTGGTTGGGTTTACGTATAAGTCTTCACCTTTAGACGTATTACCTATGACTTGGCCTTCATAAACTTCTGTGCCGGGTTCTATATACAAAACACCTCTCTGCTGGAGGTTGTCCAGGGCGAATGCTAGGGCCTTGCCGTTTTCCATGGAGATCATGGCTGCTGTTTCAGAACGCTTCAACTCTCCAGCATAAGGTTTGAAGTCTATAAATCTGGAAGAGAAAATACCGAGGCCTTTAGTATCCACTACGAATTGGCTTCTATAACCTAGAAGTCCGCGGGTAGGCACTTCGAATATCAGTCGAGTCTGGCCGTTCTCTGGCTTCATATCCATGAGAGTTCCTTTGCGCTCAGTGAGTTTGGAGATGACAGCTCCGGACATGTCCTCTGGTACATCAATGATGACCTCTTCAAACGGCTCGAGCTTTTGGCCGTTTTCTTCTTTGATTAAAACTTTTGGCTGGGAGACTTGGAATTCAAAACCTTCACGTCTCATGTTTTCTGCCAAAATAGCAATATGAAGTTCGCCTCTGCCGTATACAGTAAGGTATTCAGCAGATGAGAAATCCACTCTCAGGCCGACGTTGACCTCAAGTTCCTTTTCAAGTCTTTCGCGAATTTGCCTTCCGGTAACAAATTTACCTTCGCGTCCGGCAAAAGGGGAATCGTTTACCAAGAAATTAAGAGAGATTGTAGGTTCATCAATATTTATGGCTGGTAGAATTTCAGCATCCTCGCTGCCGGCGATAGTGTCTCCTATGTATATATCTGGCAGGCCGGCCACCATCACAATATCTCCAGCCAGAGCTTCTGAAGATTCTACTCTTTTCAAGCCTTCAAATGTAAAGAGTTTGCTGACTTTGCCTTTGTACATATCTCCCTGTTTGCCTGAGTCGGAATCAAAAGGTTTTTTCACCCAAACTTCCTGACCATTTTTGAGAGTACCTTCATATATGCGAGCTATAGCCATTCGGCCTAGGAAGTTGTCGTAAGCCAAGTTGAAAGGTTGCAGGCGTACAGGCACATCCAAGTTCTGCTTGGCTGGAGGAATGTGCTCGATGATGCATTCCAGAAGAGGAGTCAGATCTTTGCTCTCATCGTTTAAGTTCTTCTTAGCAATACCTTCACGGCCGATGGCGTAGATAGTAGGGAAGTCTATTTGTTCATCTGTAGCCCCAAGTTCGAGGAAGAGCTCAAGCACCATTTCATGCACCACTTCGGGTCTAGCGGCAGGCTTGTCTATCTTGTTGATTACTACTATGGGTTTGAGTCCAAGCTCTAGAGATTTTTTGAGCACAAAGCGCGTTTGAGGCATAGGGCCTTCTTGGGCATCTACTATTAAAATAACACTGTCTATAGAACGCAGGACTCGTTCCACTTCAGAGCCGAAGTCGGAGTGTCCCGGTGTGTCCACAATGTTTATTTTTGTATCACGAAAAAAGAGAGAAGCATTCTTGGAATAAATGGTTATGCCGCGCTCTTGTTCAAGAGTGTTTGAGTCCATGGACACACCTTCTTCAACCATGCCTGTCTGCTTTAACATGGCATCAGTAAGAGTGGTCTTGCCGTGGTCGACGTGAGCGATAATTGCTATGTTCCGTATCTCCATAAGCGGAAATTAAAGCATAAAATGCATAATCAGGCAATAAATACTGATTTAAAGAATATAAACTATTCTCAAAAGATTATAATTTCTCCAGTATTCCGTTTTTGATTTTAAATTGTTCTGACTTTAGCACTGTGGGTTCGGCGGCCATAGGTTCTCCTTCAGCTCTGTCCATGTATTCCACTGTTAAAATGCCATCAGCTATTGAAATATCCTTTGGAGCCACTCTATCACCTAGAAATACAGCATTACCGCCTTTGTATGAACCTGCTTTGGAGTAGAAAGGAGCTACATATATGAAGAAGCCTGATCCGCCGCCTGTACGGGTGATGATGACCGCTGCATCTTCTTTTTTGTCACTATTTATATCTCCGTAAGCGATAAAGTTACCCCAAAGGCTCACATCTTCTTTTAGAACAGAAGAACCTTCTATGTCTATTGTTGTCTTGCCGCCAGACAAGGTTATCGGACCATCTTCAAAAATAAAGGTCGCGTTTGAAGGGTCGGGTTTTACGGAAGAACTTTCATTATTGTTGGAAACATTGGTTACTTTTGACGGATTATTGCTTAGAGAATAGACCAGACCCAGAGCAGCTAGAACTATTATTACTACAACAGCTTTTTTCATATCAGTATTATAACAGGTGACTTCATATTCATGCGGTTGATTTTGAGCTTTTTTCTGTTATTATTTTTTCATTCCGCGATACCCGCCTGCCGGCAGGCAGGGCTCAGTCGGTAGAGTGTAGAATAATAGTATGTACTTTGTTTACATACTGCAAAGCAAAAAAGATAACGGTTTCTATGTTGGTCTTGCGAAAGATGTGTCTCGAAGATTACGAGAACATAATTCTGGTCATGTTAAACCAACTAAAGGCCGTAGACCTCTCACGTTGGTTTATACAGAGAAGTTCTCTACTTTAGGTGAAGCACGATGTAGGGAAAAGTTTTTCAAAACCGGAGAAGGGAGGGAGCTTAGAGGAGAGATTCTGAAAAATAATATTCCGCGATAGCTCAGTCGGTAGAGCGCCTCGCTGTTAACGAGGATGTCCCAGGTTCGAGCCCTGGTCGCGGAGCCAGAGAAAGTTAAATCCCGATGCGCAAGCATTGGGATTTTTACTTACTCATTAATTAATCAGAGTATGGTTAACTTGTTTTTTTCGTCTACAATATGATGATTAGCTAATTTTAAAATCACATGATAATAGTTCACGACACTTTTGTTTGTAAGCCGGGCAATGCCGGTAAATTGGCCAAGCGTTTCAAGGAAGCCATGGGTGATAAACCTGGAGTTCTCAACATCATGACAGATATAACCGGCCAGTGGCATCGGGTAATTATAGTGAGCCAATATGATGATTTGATTGCTTATGAGAAAAACAGGGAAGAAGAGATGAAGGATACAAAGGAGAATAGGGAAATGGCCGAGCAGTTCAAAGACATTAACGAGATGTATGTTTCCGGCTCTCGTGAGATATACAAAGCTTGGTAAGTGGCTCCATAGAAAGATCTTCCTTTTCTTGAAAATTATGGTATTTTAGGCGACAGAGGTGTTCACTCAAGCAAGGAGGAAAAAAGTGGAACGTTTACAAGCCTTCAGATGTACGCACTGCCACAAAAATCTGAGAGTCATCCATGGAATAGAGGATGTCGGAAGGATCGTGGTAATTCAGTGTCCTTACTGCTACAACGCATTCAAGGCAACTCTGTTCCTAACAGAGGAGGATATTTTTACCGCCCTCGCTTACTGGTCTTTCAACCAGATGTTCTTGCAGTATCTACACTTTCATTTATTGTAGTGCTGGATGTTAAAACAGCGGCCCTGCTAGAGCAGAGCCGCTGTTTCTTTTTAATCTCCTTCCACTTCGTCCGGCAAGTCTTCACGTTTCGTGCTGGCAAGTTCCTCAAGTTCTTCTTCCGTCATGGATTCGTACATCTCTTTAGATGCACCCTGAAGTTCGCTTTCTTTTATTTCTCCTCGCTTAGCTGAGAGAGCTGCTCCGGCAGCCATCTGCTGTTTTTTAGATCGTGCTGGCATTGTTTATTTGAAGGTTAAACTATTAAGCATTTTTAATGCGATCTCTTCGTAGCCGATATTTTCTGGGTCAATAACTGAGTAAGTAACGACGTATCCTCGGCCGGGCTGCGGCAAGAATACGTATTCCCAACTAGTTCGGCCAAGAAGATTTTGGAATGAATATTTGATAGCACGCATTCCACCTACGACGGTTGCCTCAGGACTGGTGAGTATTAAGCCGCCGTTTGAGCTGTTTGATTCCACTCTGGCATCTACATAATCTTCCAAGCTGTTGTAAACAACATTCAGATTGGCTGTTACAGTGAGTGTTAGCCCGTCTGTGATTTCAGTATTAGGAGAATTAAGGTCTCCAAGCACTGTGAACTTAACCCTATTTTCTCCTTCTCTGCTTACGCTCGAATTACCAGGTCTTTCTAGTTCGAATCCGAGCTCTTCGTTTGAGTAGGTTTTATACTCAGTTGTTTGGTCACGGTTGGTTATGCTGCCGTCACGGTATTTGGAACCAAGCACTACAAGAGCAATGGCCAGAATTATTAATATTGCACCAGTTAAAAGATATGGCCTGCTCATTTTCAGTTAGACGTCTTAAGTACTTATTTATTAATTTTATAACAAATAACGAAAGAGTAGAAAAGCAGTGAATAACGGTCTTAACAATTCTTTTTGAGTTATCTAAAATTAAGAAAGACCTTTAGAAAAGGAGGCAAGATGAGCGCCTTACTGAGGACATCCTTTGAAACTCAAAGGTACGCGGGGCTTATCATCGAGCGAGTGAAGATAGCTCGGAACTTGCTCGAAGCCGCTGAAAGTGAACTTGCGAGGATTCAAGAGGAGTGCGGAATCGAAGGGCACACTGCCGGAGAGAACGGTTGTTGTGAAAGTTGTTTGCTGTCGCTCTTGCCTGCGTAGACAGAATGCCCCGCGCCTACGGCGCGGGGCTGTTCATATCCTATTTAGCCTCTTCTCTGCATTTTATGCACTTGCAGCCATAAGGTTTGATGTATTCATCAAAATATTCTTTTTCATAATCATAGCCGAGCTCTTCTCCAGCCTTAATTGCACGCTTTGCAAATACAAGTATATGACCTCTTCGTATATCTATTTCACAATTCGGCCGGCAAGAGTGATTGATATATCTGGCGGTATTTTTTCTGCCGGAGCCATCGATAAATCTGTTTGAACTGGTTTCGAAAAGATATTTGCCGCCTTTTTCGTTTGCCTGCTTTTCGTTCAATATTGTTCCTGTGTATTCTATGATAAATCCGCCTTTCTCTATAGGCTCTTCTGTGAACAAGCCGAGGCCGGCGTGGGATTTCTTAACCTTTAGTTTTCTTTTGGTGCCTTTATATTTTTTAGGTAAGCTCATGAAAGGGTATAATATATTAATATGACAAACATATGAAGTGGTTCATCATCTTGCAAGTAGCTTTTGTGTTTGTAGTTCCAGTCGCTCTTATATATTTCGGCGTTCTGCCATTTCAGCACAGGATAATCATAATAGGAACATACAGTATTTTTGCGGTGCTCTTGGTTGTCTTCCAACGCTGGTCGCCGAAGTCGCTTGGCATCCGAACCGACAACTTGGATAAAGTAATCATTCCTTATACTATTTTTACAATTTTCAGTATTCTGATTTTGGTTGGAGTGGCATATCTTTTAAACAAGAAACCTATTGATGCTTGGTATACTCATACGCATCTGCTTTTCCTTTTTCTGCCGTCCAGCATAACTCAAGAGTTTCTTTATAGAGGCTTTCTAATGGAGGAATTATCAAGATTAAAGCTCTCTATATTTTCAGTGATAGCTGTTAATACCATTCTCTTCACCTTTTTACATACCATCTATGCTCAAAAGGCTATTGTTCTTCCGCTTGTTTTTGCTTCCGGTATAGGTTTTGCATGGATGTATCACAAGTATCCTAATCTTATAGCCATCTCAGCTAGTCATGCCATACTTAACCTGACAGCGATTATATTCACGTACTTTTAGACTAATTTACCGGATCAAAATCTTAGATTTATTAGGTTTTGCCTATTTGATATCTAGCAGGGTATAATTACATTAGAAATTAATAAACGATAATTTTTCAATGTCATGAACATCAGCATCAAAGCTTCTGATATTGAACTCACGTCTGAGATATCAGATTATGTCAACAAGAAGATCGGCTCTCTTGATAAATATTTCAAGAACAAGAGTCCGGACATAATAGTTAGGGTAGAAGTAGGCAAGGTTACGAACCACCATCAAAGCGGAGATATTTTCCGCGCCGAGGTGCATATAAGCGGAGATGGATTAGATCTATATGCAGTATCGGAGAATGACAATATATTGTCTGCCATAGACGCAGTAAAGGATGAAATCAAGAGAGAGATAAAGAGAGCTAAAGGCAGAAACAATACACTGTCGCGCAAGGGTGGGGAGGCGATAAAAAATATGATGAAGGGATTCTCTTGGACCGCCGGCAAGCTCAAGATTAAAGGTTTAAAGAAAAGAAAATGAATTATTTAAATCAAAAAGCTTCTCCGTGGGTGTCGTTTACCGTGCTTGCCGGCGGCTTACTTACGGCAGTGATACTGTTTTTTCTAGTAAGAGTTGAAAAAAGCGCAGGAGGGGTGCTCAGTCCTAGTGTTTACGGAGATGAATTTACCTCACAGCTTGAGGATCTATAACTCTCTTCGCCCTCTTAAAAAATCTTTCCAAGGCATTTCTTTTTTGCCTTCAGGTACGACTGATATGGGGGTGAATATTCCATTTGAAATTTCTGCCTCTTTCACCACTACTCTCACTTTATTTCCATTCTTATCTTTGAAAAACATAAAAGCTCCGGGCCAGCCCCAATAACCTCTCACTTTGCGCAAATTTTCCAAGGGATCTGAAAAGATATTAAGAAGCCCGTCCTGCTTCTCGATTTTTTTGGTATAAGTGACTTCGTTCTGATCTTGCTCTCTTGGTTTTATGTTTCCACTGATCCATGCTGGGATAGTTTCCACTAAAAGTTCACCGCCTTCTCTGGCCAAAAGTTCTTCCAAAGAGTCTCTTCTTGGAGGGTCATTCTGCATATCAGGAATCACAGCTTGCTTTTGGGATAATATCGGTCCGGCGTCCATTTCTTTACTCATAAGCATGATGGTTACTCCTGTCTCTTGGCCTTCGAGTATGGCGCTTACTATAGGAGCGGGACCTCTTAATTTTGGAAGCAGGGAAGGGTGTACGTTTAAAGTTTTGTGAGGTGGCAATTCAAATATTCTCTCCGGCAGAAGCTTGCCATAAGAGGCGACTATAAATAACTCTGCTTGCTCTTCTTCAAGTCTTTTATAAACATCATCCGACTTCAAATCACTCGGCTGGAACACCGTAATTCCATGTATTTCTGCCCACTGTTTTACCGGAGTGGGCTGTAGGCCAAGACCTCTATCTTTCGGCTTGTCTTCCGTAGTAACAACAAGAGAAGGCATCATGCCTTCTTTCTTTAAAACTTCAAGTACGCCGACAGCAAATTCTGAAGTGCCGAAGAATACAAATTTTATTTCTTGTTCTTTAGCTGTTTTCATTATCGGGAGGCAAATCTTCAAGGTCTTTAGCCTTGTCTATGAATAAAATGCCATTCAAGTGATCTGTTTCGTGCTGGAATATTTGGGCCAGTATGCCTGAAGCGCCTTTCTCGAATTTTTTACCGTCTCTATCGTAGGCTGTCACCGTTGCTTTCTCGCTTCTTTTGACTTTGCCGTATAGCCATCTTACCGAAAGGCATCCTTCTTCCATCCATACTTTTTTGCGAGACAGCTTCTTTATCTCAGGATTTATGAAAACCATGTCTTCGACATTCTTTTTTGCATCCGAATTCGGGTCGCCTGTAAGCTCGCTGAGAGCTTCTGTATTCACAACAAAAATTCTAAGCTTTTCTCCGATTTGCGGCGCGGCTATCGCCACGCCGTCATCTTCTCCATGAAGAGCCTTACTCATCTCTATCAAAACTTTTTGGATTTTTTCGGATGTTATTTCTTTTACAGGCACAGGCTCCGCCTTCTCCCGCAAGATGGGATCATCCTTTGTTCTTATGGTCTTAGCTGGCTTTTTAGCCACAGTTTTTTTAGTCTCAGGCATTATAGTATGCTTTCGGGGTCTACTTTAATTGAAAAGTCTGGAGTAAGCAAAGACAGTTCTTCTCTGAGTTCTTGATCCGGCCATTTTTCTCTCGGCAGGCGGATGACCAAGGAATCCTTTACCACATCCGGTCTCCACTTCATCAAGGTCTCTTTGAGATTCGGCACAATCTTGGCTGCTTCTTTGGAGACTGGAGTAATTTTAATAAATAATGAGAAAGGTGGGTATTTTATCTCTTCCCGTTCTGATATTTCATCCTTGTAGAAATCAAGAATATTTCCGGCAGCAGCCTGGGTCAGAACCATCTTACCAATGTTGCGAGTTTGAATAACAGTTTCTTTATAAGAAATTTCTCTGAGCTTGCTTACAAGATAAAATATTCTTTCGTTTATGCAGAAGTCTGGTATAGAGAAGAGCGCATCGACTGACACCAATCCTACATAAGGCACTCTTTTCATATATAGAAGAGCCAGTTCAGTGCCTACTAATATTTCACCGCCGCTTTCAAAGTCTTGGACTATTTTCTGGATCTTAGCATTGGTGTTGGCATGAGTTTTGTCGAGAGACATCACTCTTGCCTTCGGGAAAATATTTTTCACTTCTTCTTTTATGAGGTCTGTTCCAATGCCGATGGCAGAAAGTTTCCAGCTGCCGCAGGTGTCGCATGCAGTTTCGGCCGGTCTGCGTGCTCTGCAGGCATGACAGATATATATGTTCTCTCCCGAATTCTCTTCCTTGCGGTGTAAGACCACTGGGCCGCCACAGTTTTTGCAGGTAAGAATGGAGCCGCAGTCACCACAAATGGTGGTGGGGGAAAGACCTTTGCGAGCACCGAAGAGGAATACTTTCTCTTTTTCTTCCAATGCTTTCTGTATCATCTCTTTAAGCTCTTGGGAGAAGATATCGAATTTCTTAGTTTCTCTCTGCTCTGCTTTCATGTCTATGAGCCTGACATGGCTATCTGAAGGAAGCCTCCATTTAAGAGGGAAGAAATCCTTGTATTCGCCTTCTTTTTCCTTCCATAGAGATTCCAAAGAAAGCACTGAATCTCCAAAGATCAGTCTCTTTGCAGATTGCTGCACCAGATATTCCAAGAAAACTTTAAGGTGCATGTATGGACGAGTCATAGTCCTGTATGCTCTGGAATTTTCTTTCTCTAGGATGATGGTGTCGAGGTCCGGTCTGTTGAAAGATACCCCAGAAGGAGTGGTGACAAATAGCACTGGCCGCTCTGAATCAGCTGCCTCATTCAAGACCTTTTTTAAGGATTTAGTGCTTTGGCTAAGAGTAAAGAGGTAAGCATATTCACTTATGCCATGAGAGAGGAATTCAAAGGCACGCAGAGCTTCCTCTTCGGTAGGAGTAATAAACATAACCGAAGACTTTTTAGCTAAGCTCTCGCGGATAATGCTCTTGTATTGTCCGAAGCGTTCGTTCTCATCGAGCTGGATCAATAGTGGTTCATTTTTGGGACCTGATTTATCTAGCTTCTGATCTTCTTGTTTTTTTGTAAATACGAGCTGCGGCTCGTCGAGGATTATTTTCGGTATGAGAGCATCGAGGACGCTGCCGGTAGTTGAAGAATAATATTTGGCGCATTTCTCCGCCGCCGCCATGAAAGCTTTTCCTATGCGGGCTTTCTCCGGTTCTTTGGTGCTCCCTTTACCGGATTTTTTTTGCAAGCCGAGGCTTGAAAGTTTTTTAAGGGCAAAAGGCGAGCTCTTAAGATGAGTCTTAGCTTTCTCTGCGTCATGCACAGCAGTAACTATGGCAACAGCTTCTCCTTTTCTGAGAGGCACTTTTACAAATTCACCCACCTCTACTACTTTGCTTGTGAAATAGGAAAGAGAAGGCTTCATAGAGCCTTTAACAATTGGGATGACTTCTACTACAGAAGGTGAACTTGCCCTCATTGCCACTCTTCTTATCTTCCCGTCTCGACTCGCGGAATCTCGTCGACGCGAGACGGGTTCTTTTCCAGATTTCATAGAGCTATAGTATCATAGTGAAGTAATCCACTTATTTATGGCAAAGAAACTCGGTATAGATCTCGGTACGACTAACATTCTGGTGTTCGTTCCATGTAAAGGAATCGTCCTCAATGAGCCCTCTGTAGTGGCAGTATCTGAAGATGATAATAGGATTTTAGCTGTCGGAGCAGAAGCTAAGACCATGGTAGGTAGAACTCCTGATGAGATTGTGGCTTATCGCCCGATGAAGGACGGAGTGATAGCGGACTATAGAGTTACTGAAGCGATGCTTAGGCATTATATAGATAAAGCTTTGGGTAAATGGAATATCTGGAAGCCGGATGTGCTTGTATCTGTGCCGGCGGGTGTCACATCTACAGAGCGCCGAGCGGTTATCGAAGCGGCAATTAAAGCCGGAGCTAAAAATGCATATGTTGTTAAAGAACCTATTCTGGCTGCTATAGGCGCAGGCATTCCAATTCAAGAAGCAGCGGGACACATGATAGTGGACATTGGTGGGGGAACTACTGACGTGGCTGTTATTTCTCTCGGAGGAATAGTGTCTTCAACTTCCGTAAAGGTTGCTGGAAATAAAATAGATGCGGCAATCGCAGATTACATCAAAAAAGTTTACAACTTAGCCATAGGAGACAAGATGGCTGAGGATATCAAGATACGAATAGGTTCGGCAGTTTCTTTGGATGAGGAGCTGGTGATGCCGATAAAAGGTCGGGATTCAATATTAGGTTTGCCTCGGACTATTGAGCTTAAGACCAATGAAATAGTCAAAGCTATTTCCAAGGAACTTCGAGGAATGGTTAAGGCTATTAAGGATGTCTTGCAGGAGACGCCGCCTGAACTTTCGGCAGATATTATAGACAGAGGCATCATTATGACAGGTGGTTCTTCCCAGCTCAGGCATTTGCCGGAATTGGTACTCAGAAGGACAGGAGTAAAAGCAGTGCTTGCTGATGATGCTTACTATTGCGTGGCAAAAGGTACGGGAGTTGCCCTTGAACATTTGGATGTATACAAGAAGAGTATTATTACGAAGAGGTAAATTTATAATCAGTGTATGACAGTTGCAAAAAGCCGGGCCACAATGTGGCCCGGCCCGCTCCCTCGAATTATGGCAGAAGTGCTATGCTCTCCTTTCCGTAAAGTCTGGTAAGAGCGTCTATGCTCAACTTGATCTCTCTGCCAAAGATGAATTGAAAAAGTCGAGGGACCTTCTTGGCAACAACTTCAGGCAAGGCTTCGATAGCTTCAAACTGCGAGAGCCCCGGCCTGTGTCTTGTCTCCATCAAGGCGGTGAAGATGTCTGAGAGCATTATGTCCCAGGCAATCATTCGCAGTCTCGGCCGAATCACTCGCCACGGCTTGTGATGCCACTTGATCGGCACGCAGGCTCTTTTAAGAAACTTCCTGTCCTGCGGTCTGACCTTTCTCAGCCTTGATAGAATATAGATAGAGGATAGCCGTGCATGCTTGCTCACCCTCCTCTTCTCCTCCAAGCTCAGTTTGCGATTGAGGCGGTAGATATGGCAGGCTTCACTGAGCTTGCCTATATCATGTAAGAGTCCTGCTATTCTTGATAGCGAGACCTCTTTTTCATCTCCACCTCTTTCTGCAGTTGTAGTTGCCGAAACTCTTGAGACGATGATGCAGTGCTCGTGCAGACTGTAAGCAGTTTGCCACTTTTCCGAGTCATAGTGGCTGAAGGCTTCATCGTGCTTGATGTATACATCTTCAGCAACTCTGGACTCTCTTACTATTCCCAAGCTATATATCCTTAGCCCGGGAAGTCTGACGTTGCTTCTCCTTCTGTCTTCTCTGGAGTTTTGGTTCTTCAAGCAGTGCATCAGCGCCTCCTGAAGTTTGGTATGTGCTTTCCGATGGCTTTCGACGTTTGAACTAGGTGTTTATTACACAGTTTGATAATGTAGAGGCAAATGAGTGCTATAAAATTCAACATCCAAAAGAAATTGACCGGATCGCTGGCCAGGGCTGGTACTCTGGAGACTAAGCATGGAGTGATCAATACGCCGGCTTTCGTTACCGTTGGTACTAAGGCGGCAGTCAAGGCTTTGACGCCAGAGCAAGTTAAGTCAGTCGGCGCAGAAGTTGTACTGGCTAATACTTATCACCTTTATTTAGAGCCGGGAGCTGAAAGAATTAAAAATCTTGGTGGATTGAATAAATTTATGAATTGGGATGGTCCAACCATGACCGATTCGGGAGGATTCCAGGTTTTCTCTTTAGGTGCTGCTTATGGAAAAGAGCTTTCCAAGGTTGTAAAAATAACAGAGCCATCGCAAATGCTCCGCGAGCGTTCCAGTGAAGGTGAGATACCCCGTCTTGCGGAAATCGGCTCCGAAGGCGTGTCTTTCCGATCGCATTTGGATGGTTCTCTTCACTACATAACACCGGAGAAGTCGATAGAGATACAGCACAATATCGGCGCGGACATGGTATTTGCTTTTGATGAATGCACTTCTCCGGCCGAGGATTTCAGATATCAGGAAGAAGCTCTTGAGAGGACGCATAGATGGGCAAAGAAATCTCTCGATTATCATAAGTCAAAGTCTAATTCAGAAGATCAGGCTTTGTTTGGAATTGTTCAAGGAGGCAGGGAAGAGGTTTTGCGCAAAAGGTCTGCGGAATTTATTGGCGGCTTGGACTTTGATGGCTTTGGCATCGGAGGCTCGTTCGCCAAAGAGGATATGGAAACGGCGGTCAAATGGGTTAATGAAATATTGCCGAGAGAAAAGCCAGTGCATCTTCTTGGAATCGGCGAGCCGGAAGACCTCTTTATGGGTGTGGAAAATGGAGTGGACCTCTTTGACTGTGTGGCCCCAACAAGAAACGGCAGAGGAGGCACTCTTTATACATCAAGAGGAAAGATTAATATCAGAAATGCAGAATACAGAGAAGACTCTGGACCTATAGATGCCGAGTGCGGATGTGAAGTGTGTCAAAATTATTCCCGTGCTTATATCTGTCATCTTTACCGTGCGCATGAGATGCTCGGCGGCACACTGGGCTCTATGCACAACCTTTACTTCATCATCAATTTAGTAAAAAGAATGCGCCAGAGCATTTTGGATGGAAACTTCCACGAATTCAAAAAAGAGTTTTTGTCGAAATACGTTAAAGAGGTGTAAGATACGTCACATGTCAGTTTTTAATCTCAAAAGCGAATTTCCGCCGGCAGGGGATCAGCCTAAGGCTATCAAGGAGCTAACGGAAGGTCTTGAAAAGGGTTTTGATTACCAAACCCTTCTTGGTGTTACTGGATCGGGCAAAACCTTTACAGCGGCCAATGTCATAGCTAATTACGGCAAACCAACTCTCGTTATTGCCCATAACAAAACTCTGGCTGCCCAGCTCGCCCAGGAGTACAGAGAATTTTTTCCGGACAATGCTGTGCATTACTTCGTCTCCTATTACGACTTTTACCAGCCTGAAGCGTACATGCCGGTAACAGATACATATATAGAAAAGGAAGCGATGATAAACGAAGAGATAGACCGCCTTCGCCATGCTTCCACCCAGGCGCTCCTGACAAGAAAAGATGTGATCATCGTAGCTTCCGTCTCATGCATCTATGGTCTTGGTTCTCCGGCCGAGTATGAGAAGGTCAATATGAAGATAGAGAAAGGCCAGGCGATCTCGCGAGCTGATTTTATCCGCGAGCTTATAGATATTCACTACACTCGAACTAATGCAGATTTAAAGCCCGGCACTTTTCGAGCCTTGGGCAATGCTGTGGAAATAATGCCGGTCTCGGAGAGAAATCTTTACAGAATAGAAATAGAAGCAGGCAGGATAAATACAATAAAGAAAATAGATGCAGTGTCGCATTCAATAATTTCCGAACCGGAAGCATTCTTTTTGTTTCCGGCCAAGCACTTTATAACTGCCGAGGATCAGATGAAGAGAGCACTGGCGAGCATCAAACAGGAACTGGAAGAGCGTCTGGAGGAAATGAAAGCCGAGGGTAAAATTTTGGAAGTTGAAAGGCTCAAACGCAGAACTTCATACGACCTAGCCATGATCCGTGAGGTTGGCTATACCAATGGTATAGAAAATTATTCAAGGCATTTTTCTGGCAAGAAGCCGGGTGAAGCTCCGGATACTTTGCTTTCCTACTTTCCACACAAGACAGATGGTACTCCGGATTTTCTAACCATCATCGACGAATCACACGTAACCGTGCCGCAGATAGGGGCAATGTATGCTGGCGATAAGGCGCGCAAGGACACACTCGTAGAGCACGGCTTCCGCCTACCTTCAGCAAAAGACAACAGGCCGCTCAAGTTTGAAGAGTTCGAGGAGAGAATTGGACCAGTCATATTTACAAGCGCCACTCCGGGAAAGTTTGAGAAAGAAAAATCCGAGCAAGTGGTGGAGCAGGTCATTCGCCCTACAGGACTTATCGATCCGGAAATTTCTGTCAGACCGATTCAGCAGAAAGGATCTTATAAAGGTCAGGTTTATGACTTTATTGCTGAAGCTGGTAAGGCTGTGAAGAAAGGCGGGCGAGTGATAGCTACGACTTTGACCAAAAAAATGGCGGAAGACTTGAGTGAATTCCTCAAGGAGAAAAAAATAAAGGCTGAATATCTTCATAGCGAAATAAAAACTATCGAGCGCATAGAAATCCTTACCAAGTTCAGGAAGGGTGAGTTTGATGTTTTAGTGGGCGTCAATCTTCTGCGTGAAGGTTTAGACTTGCCTGAGGTTACGTTTATAGGAATTTTAGATGCCGACAAAGAAGGCTTCCTGCGTTCTGAAACATCTCTTATTCAGATTATCGGCCGAGCAGCCAGAAATGTTGAAGGCAAAGTGATTTTGTATGCAGACAATATAACAGGTTCAATGGAGAGGGCTATAAGCGAAACCGAAAGGCGCCGAAAAATACAGATTGAATATAACAAGGAGCATGGCATTACTCCGAAGACGATCATGAAGAAGGTTAAGGATATTACAGATACTCTGGAGAGAGAGCATAGGCAAGCTGTCGGTGTTTTGCTTGAAGCAGATAAGAAAATGCTCGAAAAGAATCCAAAGAAACTGATAAAGCAAAAAACAAAAGAAATGGAAGCAGCAGTTAAATTGCTGGATTTTGAAACTGCTGCCATTTTGCGGGATGAGATACAGGTACTTGAGAGCAGATTGGATAAAAAATAAATAAAAATAGCACCCCGGCTTCTGCCGGGGTTTGTGAATGGTTCTGTTATTTGCTGTGCATACAGCGGGTATGGGCAACTTTCCCGCAGCCCTGATGGATCACCTCCTGTTGCAGTATAGGTTTACCTCTTTGACGAAGTGTCGTAGAGGCTAACTTACAGCAACAGGAGGCAGGGGATGAAGTTCATGATTTTTCTGCGGTTGAAGGTGTCTCAGTGTCCGGCGGACGGCCGACATGGAAGAATTCTCCGCAAGGGTATACTTTCCTCTCTTTCTCCCAAGGATTTCTTTTATTCCACCTAGAAGCAGCATTATCTGCTTCTTTCATGGTGGAGTAACAAAGCTTGTTGCATGTCTCACATCTACGAAGTCGTTTCCTCCTGTTTTTGGGTACGTACTTCTGTGCAGACCGTTTGAGAGTGCCGCCTTCACCAGGTCGAATCATGTTTCTCCTACGACGAGTGTGGTGAGATGTGCTTCTAAACTCAACAATACTCTACCTATTTTTTAGGTCAATGTGGATAATTTAAGAGTATGCTATAGTGTCCACGTCTAACCCTAGGGCAAGCCCTGGGGCAAACTGCTATGGCAAAGAAAAAAGAAGAAAACAAACAGAGCGAAAAACCGCAGAAGGATAGCGGCGCAGGCAAGATAATTGTTAAAGGTGCCCGCACTCACCCCAAAGGAGAGCAAGCTCCCTACGGGGCAAGCAACCTTAAGGAAGGTGAGTATATTGAAGTGCGTGGGGCAAGAACGCATAATTTGAAAAATATCACTGTGCGGATGCCGCGCGACAAAATGATAGCCATTACCGGCTTATCAGGTTCTGGCAAATCATCTCTGGCATTCGATACGATTTTCGCAGAAGGGCAGAGGAGGTATGTAGAATCTCTCTCTTCTTATGCGCGTCAATTTTTAAACCAGATGCAAAAGCCTGATGTCGATGAAATCATCGGCCTCTCTCCGGCTATTTCAATAGATCAAAAATCTCGTTCCAACAATCCGCGTTCCACCGTGGCTACTATCACAGAGATAAATGATTATCTTCGTATCTTGTTTGCACGCATTGGTCGCCCGCATTGTCTGGTTTGCGGCAATGAAATCCAAAAGCTCTCAAACGAAGAAATAAAAAATTTCGTCTTAGAAAAAATAAACGAAAAAGCTGCATCACTGCCAAAGAAAGATTTGCCTCTGCCGGTATATGCCGAAATATTTTCGCCGATAGTGCGCGGCAGGAAGGGTGAGTATTACCAGCTTCTTTATGATTTATTAGGCAAAGGATACAGCGAAGTTTTAGTGGATGGTCAGCGCAAGTCTTTGCGAGAGAGAATAGCTCTGACAAAGACAAAGAAACATGAAATCTCCGTGCTGGTGGATGCTATAAGCATTGATGAATTCAAAACAGACCCGAAGACCGCAGACGAGAGATTATCCGAATCTATAGAAAAAGCCATTGAAGAATCTGAAGGATTGCTTGTGCTTCGCTTTAGGGATACCTCAGACGGAAAAAAGGCGAAGAAGGATGCTGAAGATGAACAAGAGCACTTGCTTTCGGCAAAGTGGTCATGCCCGCGGGACGGCTTTTCATTTCCAGACATAGAGCCAAGACTCTTCTCTTTCAACTCGCCGTATGGAGCCTGTCCGGAATGTAACGGCCTTGGCACCAAGTATCTTTTTGGTACAGAGCCTTGCCCGAAATGCAACGGAGATCGTTTGAGAGAAGAAGCACTCAATGTCCTAATCGGTGGTAAAAACATAGTCCAGTTCACGGCGCTTTCTATAAAAGATGCAGATCAATTTCTAAAGAAGCTGAAACTCTCAGACAGAGAAAAGAATATTTCTAAAGTGGTTGTCAAAGAAATAGAATCGAGGCTAAAGTTTATGCTCAATGTCGGCATAGAATATTTGTCGCTCGACAGGCGCGCTCATACTCTCTCCGGTGGTGAAGCTCAGCGCATACGATTAGCCAGCCAGCTCGGTTCCGGACTTGTCGGAGCGCTGTATGTGCTCGATGAGCCTACCATCGGCTTGCATCAGAGAGACAATGACCGGCTTATAAAGACTCTTTTAAATCTCCGTGATCTTGGCAATACCATCATAGTGGTAGAACACGATGAAGACACTATCTATTCTGCGGACTACATCGTAGATATCGGTCCAGGCGCAGGTCGTCACGGCGGAGAAGTGGTGGTGGCAGATTTTCTGGAGCCACTTCTGACAGCCAAAGAAAACAAAAGTAATTCGCTGACCCTCTCTTACTTGCGCGGTGAAGAGAAGATTGATGTACCAGAGACAAGAAGAACATCAGATAAAGGAAGTATTAAGATCAGGGGAGGTAAGATATTCAATATAGACAAGTTCAATGTTGATATTCCGCTCGGCAAGTTCGTGGTTGTCACAGGCGTATCAGGTTCCGGCAAATCGTCATTTGTCTATGAAATTCTCTACAAGAATCTTCAGGCGCGGCTTGATAGGAAGCATAGGAGCGCTCAGACTTTTAACGCTCAGAGTTTTGACGGTTCTGAGTATCTAGGCCGGACCATCTTGATAGATCAGTCGCCGATAGGCAGGACACCTCGATCAAACCCGGCAACGTATACCGGAGCCTTCACTTTCATCAGGGAATTGTTTGCCGAAACTTCAGAAGCTCGAGCTCGCGGCTGGAAGCCTTCTAGATTTTCTTTCAATGTTAAAGGTGGAAGATGTGAGACTTGCCAGGGAGCAGGACAGATTGCTGTGGAGATGCACTTTTTGCCGACAGTTTATGTGCCTTGTGACGTCTGTGGTGGTAAGAGATTCATGAAAGATACTCTTGAAGTCAAATACAAACAAAAGTCCATATATGATGTCTTGGAGATGACAGTAGAAGACGCTCTCGGATTTTTTGAAGACATACCTGCTATATATGACAGGCTTAGAACACTCAGTGACGTCGGGCTCGGTTACTTGAAGCTTGGTCAGTCTGCAACAACTCTTTCCGGTGGGGAAGCTCAGCGCGTAAAGATTGCATCGGAATTGTACCGTCCGCATTTGCAGAAAACTATTTATCTTCTCGATGAGCCTACTATTGGTCTGCATTATGAGGATGTAAAAAAGCTTATAGAGATATTGCAGAAGCTCGTGGATAAGGGTAATACAGTTCTGGTAATAGAGCATAATCTCGACTTGGTAAAAAGTGCTGATTATATTCTTGATATTGGTCCTGAAGGCGGTGTCGGAGGCGGTAAGTTGGTGGCTAAAGGTACGCCGGAAGAAGTTGCGAATACGGATACTCATACCGGCACTTATCTTCGCAGAGTTTTAAAGAAGAGGTAATTAGAAATTGATGAATTCGACAGATTTAAAGAAATTTAATATTCCTGATTCTCCGGGAGTGTATTACTTCCTGGATAAAAAAGGCAAGATTCTCTATATAGGCAAGGCTACAAGCCTCAAAGATAGAGTCAGAAGCTATTTTAATGGCAATATTTTTCGCACCAGAGGTCCTATCATAGAGAAGGTTATCCTCGAAACAGAGAAGGTTGCATATAAAAAAACAGATTCAGTCTTGGAAGCGCTTATTCTTGAAGCTAACGAGATTCGCAAGTACAAACCGCGAGGCAATACCAAGGAAAAAGATGACAGGAGCTACAACTATGTGGTTATAACCCGAGAGGATTTTCCACGGGTTCTTTTAGTGCGGGGCAGGGAATTAGAAAAAGGCTACAAGGTTGAACCTCGCAGGGTATTTGGACCGTTCCCTAAAGGTACCGAGTTGCGCGAGGCTCTCAAGATAATCCGCAAGATCTTTCCTTTCAGAGATGAGAAATGCAAGCTCACCGGCAGGCCTTGCTTTAATGCTCAGATAGGGCTCTGTCCCGGTCCGTGCGCTGGCTGGATATCAAAGAAAGATTACAACAAGATTATTCGTCACCTCGTCTTATTTTTCGAAGGCAAGAAAACCAAACTTATAACTTCTCTGGAAAAAGAAATGAAGTCTTTGGCTAAAGAACAAAAATTTGAGGAAGCAGAGAAAGTGAAGAGACAGATATTTTCTCTTGATCATATACAAGATATTGCTCTCTTGAAAAAAGACATAGAAAAAGATGCAGGAGAAATAACTTTTCGGATTGAAGCTTATGACATTGCGCATCTTTCCGGCTCGAACGCAGTTGGAGTGATGACTGTGGTGGAAGATGGAGAACTTGCCAAAAGTCAGTACAGAAAATTTAAAATAAAAACAGATAAGAACAATGATATAGCCAATCTTAAAGAAGTCATAAGCCGCAGACTTACGCATCCAGAATGGCCTATGCCGAATCTTATCGTAGTAGATGGCGGCAAAGCTCAGATGGCGGCAGCCAAAGAAGTTTTAGATAAAGAAGGTTTCCATATAGGGATTGCTGCAGTGGTTAAAGACCAGAGACATAAAGCTCGTGAAGTTGTCGGTTCTAAAATGCATATTAAGAATCATGTCAGAGCAATACTTCTTGCCAATGCCGAGGCGCATCGCTTTGCTATTGGGTACCACAGACGGTTGCGCGGGAAAGGATTTCGGATATAACGCTTCGCAAAAGCTGACCGCCAAAAACCACGGCAGTATTTCTTGCTAGAAATCTGCCTGACTCTCGCGCCGTCGCGCTCCGAGACGCTTTTTGGCAGTCACTTTTGCTTCGCTGGTGTATAATTTATGCATGTCATCTTCTCGTATAAGAGTAGCAGTATTACGCGGCGGTCCTTCGCATGAGTATGATGCTTCGCTGGCAACCGGCGGTCGTGTTCTCTCTCTCTTGAGTGAAATGCCGGAGAAATATGAGCCGGTTGATATTTTTATTTCAAGGTCAGGTGATTGGCACTATTGGGGACTTGTCAGAACTCCAGCGCAGTCTCTTAAGCATGTTGATATTGTTTGGAATGCTTTGCATGGACCGTATGGAGAAGACGGTCAGATTCAAGAAATTCTTGAAGGGCTTGGCGTGCCATTCACCGGAGCAGATAAAAGCGCCAGTGCTTTGTCTTCGGATAGGCATGAATCCGGAAAGACATATTTTCTAAACGGCATATCCATACCAAATTATAAGATTCTTTCTAAAGAGTCTTTTGACAGCGGCAAGCTGATTGAAATATTCAGGAATTACATGATGCCTGTGATAATCAAGCCAGCTGATTTTTACAGCCCCATAAGAGCTCGCAAAGCAAGCTCTTATGGGGAATTTGAGAAAATCCTCAAAGAAATTTTTTTACATTCTTCCAGAGCTGTCGTGGAAGAGATGATCCGCGGCAGGGAAGTGTCATGCGCCGCTCTGGACAGAGCTCGCGATCAAGATCTATATGCTTTCATGCCTATAGAAAAGAAGGCGGCCAACTATGAATATTCTTCTAATTTAAATCAGGAAACAATAAAGAAGATAGAAGATGTCACTCGGTCGGCTCACCAAGCTCTCGGCATGAGACATTATTCTGTTTCAGATTTTGTGGTAACTCCAAACGGCAAGACTTATCTTTTGAATACCACTTCTTCGCCGCGCCTTGCTGAAGATTCGCTCATGCAAAAATCTTTCGATGCTGCCGGCTGGCAGGCTCGGGATTTTGTGGATCATGTTATAGAAATTGCACGACAGTAAAACTCGGTTGCGTACTGTCTTATTTTCGCACTTTTAAATACTCTCGAATCGGCGGAATAAAAGAGATTGCAATAATAATTCCAACGATGAGCCATATGTACTGGTCTGCATTGGGAACCGTTTGGCCGAAGTAGTATCCGGCCAGAGTCATACCGCCAGTCCAAAGAGCGGCCCCAATTAAATTATATTTGATGAAAGTCTTGTAAGGCATTTCTCCAACACCGGCCATAATAGGGGCGAAGGTCCTTATGACAGGTATGAATCTTGCCAGCATTATGGTTTTGACTCCATATTTGCGAAAGAACTCGGAGGTTTTCTTTATATGCGAAGGATTAAAAAAGGTTGATTTTTCTTTGGAAAATATTTTTGGTCCGTAATATTTGCCGAAGGCATAGCCGGCGGTGTCGCCAAGAGCAGCCGCTGAAAAAAGCAGAGCAACAAGCAGTGGGATATAGAGGTATCCTTGAGATGCCAGGAATCCGGCCGTAAACAATAGGCTATCGCCCGGCAGAAAGAAGCCAAAGAAAAGTCCGGATTCCGCGAAGATAATAATAAAGAGGCCAAGATACCCGCCAATCTGTATTAAAGAGACTAAGTCGAACATGATCATAATTCTACTTATTGCAGCATAAATAGCGAACATGTAGAATCTAAGATCATAGCTAATAACCAAAATAGATGAAGTACAAAAGCATGTTCCTGTGGATGATTCTTGATATGGTGGTATTTGTTTTACTCAACGTTTATCTGTTGGGCAAAGTTGATTCTATTAATGAAGTCTTCGAAAGTCTGACTTTTCTGAAGCTCTTAGTCTTCGGCCTTGCTGTATATAGAGCGGCAAACATAGTTTCTAACGAATTTGTAACGATTTCTGTTAGAGCTCCTTTTGTGAAAATAATTGAACGCGATGGCAAGGAAATAGAAGAGCCTTACGAGCACGGCTTGCGCGGCTTTATCGGTTCGCTTCTTTACTGCCCTTCATGCACTGGCGTGTGGCTTGCCCTGGCAGCAACATATTCCTATATCTTCTGGCCCGCACAAGCCTCGATAGTCCTCTTCCTATTGGCGCTCTCTGGAATCGAACGCTTCTTTGCCTACACCTTCGGACTGATCAAGAGGAAGTAAGTGAGTAAACAACAAATCCCGCTTATGCGGGATTTGTTGTTTGGTGGACCTACGGGGAATCGCACCCCGGACTCGTCCATGCCATGGACGTGTGTTACTACTATACTATAGGCCCTATTGGCCGATATTTTGATTGATTTTTCCCTGCTTGTCTACTATACTTTCCTTTTATTGGGCCCTTAGCTTAGTTGGTAGAGCGCCTCATTTGCAATGAGGAGGTCACCGGTTCGAATCCGGTAGGGTCCACCAAATCTGATTTTTCAGCAACAAGTTGCTGATTCATCTCGTAAATAAAGCCCAGTTTGGCGGTTCCAAATCCGTTGTTTTTATCGTACACGATTCCTTCGGGAAGAACGAGTTTTTGGAACCGCTTTTTTGCGTCAATGTCCAAATCCATCCAGGTGCGTGGAAGGTCTGAAATAAAGTTGGTGGCGTAGGATACTGCGGTTTCGATATCGAGCTTATCCAAGTGATTCTCACGGATAGTGATTTGTTTTGCTGCAATTTCGTTATCTGTCTGCTCAATAACTTCTTTACCAAAGTCCTCACTGATAGTGCCCTTACGAATTAGCTCAACATATTCAAACTTCTTTTGTCGCAGCTCCTCAAGCTCCTTTTGTTGTTGTTTGATAGCATCTTCAAGCAGTGAAGTATTGTTGCGCCAGACATCAATCACAATCTCACGGAATAGGTCGAGAAACTCTTGCTTTGGTGTTACTCCTCCAAGCCACGCCAGAAAATCAGAGTGCACTTTATCAGCAGGTATGTTCTTGCAATAAAGCGGACAATCCCTGTTGTGGCAATGGTAGTAAGAATATACACCTCCATTTCCACGGGGGTGACTGCCACTCATGCCCACACTACATACGCACTTCATATCCCGTGTTAGTGGAAAATGAGGATGATTTTTTAGTTTCTTCTTGATAATGACTGGCGCCTTGCCTTTGCGGATAAGTTGAATCTGGTTGAACTCTTCTGGCGTAATCATTCGTTCATGTTTTCCCTCAACCTCTTTACCTGTGAACGGATTGACGATAATGCCTGCGTAAAACTTGTTTGAAAAAATCTCATCAATTTTTTGCAGTTTAGCGAGTTCGACATTACTTTTGATTTTCTCCTCAAGACATTTTTTCAAGAGCTGTTGAATAAAGCGAAAACGCACAGTGTCTGGCTTATCGGCTTCTGTCTTTTTCAGACCACGTTTTTTGAACTGACCGCATGCATAACCCAATGGTGGTTTCCAAGGATAGATACCTTGATTGATTTTTTCACTCATACCATCGGAGCATTGTTGCTTTCGAATGGCATTCTCATAATCAGCAGAAGCAGCTGCAACTGTTTCTACGAGTTTCTCAATCGGCTTATTTCCGATAGGTTCTGTAACAGAGTGCAAGGTCGTTCCGTAAGAGAGTAATTTTTTACGGATAATAAAGTGGTCTTCTGTATTACGAGCAAAGCGGTTGACGCGTAATACCACAAACGCTTGGATTTGATTTTTATGTTTTCGACAAAACTCAATTGAACGCAACAATTCTTTTCGGTTATTCAAAGACAAATCCTTTGCTGATTCTGGTTCTTCAAACTCCGCAACAACATCAAAACCTCTCTGCTCGCAGTATCTCAAACATTCTTTCCGTTGGAATCCTGGACTCGTGCCCTCATATTGCTCATCCGATGAGACGCGAATATAGATTATTGCTTTTGGTTTTGTTGAAGGAGTGTTCATGGTTGTGTGTCTAATGCCAAACGGTCAACCGCATTGCGTAGGTCAACGCTGTTGATGTGAAGGTATCTGCGGGTTGTTTCAAGTTTTTTGTGCCCCAGAAGTTCTTGAATGACGACAAGGTTCACATTCTTTGCGAGGAGTGAAGCGCCGAATGTATGACGTAGTGAGTGAACACCAATACGGTCTTTCTTGATTCCTGCTTCTTTTAGGTAGCGCTTGATAAGGTGATATACGCTTCTTGCGCAAAGCCCCTTTCCCAATCTACTGATGAACAGTTGGTTAGTATCAACTTCTGGGCGTTTCGCTACATACTTGCGCAGTGTTGCTGCAACGTTGTCGTTTAGTGGGATGGTGCGCTCTTTGTCTCCCTTACCGCGCACCTTGATAAAAGCATTTGATGATTCGAGATTGATGCTATTGAGAGACAGCCCTACAAGTTCAGATAGACGAACACCTGTATTGAGGAAAGTGGTGACGATAGCAAGGTCACGCGCAAGGTAAAAAGGTGTTGCGGCACGCCGTACTGCTACAAGCAACGCATCATATTCTTGGGGAGTAAGATAATTCGGTTCTTTATGAGGCAGCTTTGGTGTTTCAACATCTGCGGCGGGGTTTGATTCGAGCACTCCGTAACGAACAAGATACTTATAGAAGGACTTGATTGAGGAGAGCTTGCGAGCACGAGTTACGGCACTGTTTGGCTTCTTGATTCCGTTTTTAGTTAGTTCTGAAAGAAAAGCGCGAATGTCATCACGAGCAACTTCTGAAATGTCTGTAGTGTTGCGAGATTCCAAAAACTCAACAAACTTCTGCAAATCTAACTCATACGCACGAACCGTACGTTCCGAGAAGTTACGCTCGGCTGAAAGGTAGTGTACAAATTGTGTGATGAGTTTATTCATGGTTATTTTTTCCTGAACAATCCGCCAAGAGTCAAAAGAACGACCAATGCTACCAAGATAGAAAACTCCACAAAGCCGACATTGCTCGATGTCACCTCAAAATCAACATGCTCATTGAGATAGCCAAGCAAAGTTGTGATGCTAAACACGAGAACACCGATAGTGAGCCAGAAGACAAGTTGTCCTAACCAATCCTTCTTATCTTCATTGTTGTCTTGTTTGTTGTTCATAGTTACTTTTCGCCTATCTGACGGTTGATAAAATGCTCATAATCCTCTCGACGGATGAGCCACTTCGTTCCTATTCGGAAGAAGCCCTGGATTTTTTCTGCACGAATCCAACGCAACACCGTTGCGCGTGATACACCGAGGTCGGCAGCAACAGCACTTACACTTATCGTTGCCGCCCGCCCGCTTTGGTTTTTCATTTCGTCGTTCATATCTGCTTTTGGTTCTTTAGTGCAATACAATGATTTGAATATGTGTGTTTTATCCACTTGACCCAAAGTGAGACACTTTGCTATGATTCATTTGTTAGTTGAAGTTCTCGTTTGATTCATTTGAACTTCATCAAAGAACCATTTAGTGCAATTGCCCCACGAGGGCTGTTTTTATTTCCACGCTTCAACCTGCTCGGTATCCACGTGGACGGTACTTTTCTCCTCTCACACGACTACGACAGGTAATACCTGGGTTATGCTCCGTTATGCAGAATGAACTCAATGAGTGTTGCCTTGTCTATGTCGTGTAGTTTTTGTGGAAAGTAGAAATTGGTGGTGGGAGTTTTGGTTTTCGACCCTTTTCTTCGGCGGGGGATGCCCTCTCCATGAGGAATAATTCGCACCGAAAGTTATTCGTCCCAATTGCGACGTGCCTCATTGGGCATGTCTTTGTATCCCTTTGGACACCTCACGTTGGAGCATCGGAGATACCATTCGTAGTAGTAGGCACGATGACCTCGTGCTTTTTGCCTCGGTACAGCTCTCACGACTTTTGCGCCACAGTAAGGACAGGGTTCACCTTCACTCGGTTTCTTTCTCGTTTCGCTCATGGCTTTTCAATTTAGTGGTTACCAATTTCAGAAAGAGATTCCAGGACAAGCCCGACTCTTTCCTTACCGACTTGATTGCTTCCCATACGTCATCGGCTACGCGTACGGTTCGATTTGGGTAGTGTTTGTCACGCATACTCTTTCACTGATTGTTGTTGCTAATAGCAATACTCGACCTGCATTGCGTTTGTCATGGCGGTACCCCTTCGGGGCAGCGGAAGAAGGAACAATAAAGGGGTGATTCGTCCTCGTCAGTTCCAAGTCCAGCGTTCGTGGTGATTCGGGGTCAGCAGGTGGAGATTACCGCTCCACTCGTCCGCTACCGCCAGCTGGCGGCTATCACTCATGACTCACTTACTGTTTCCAGGAAGTGCTTGCTGCGTATCGGTTGATACGTAGCTTTGTTGCCAATGTGAGAACGCAAGATTTGCAACAATGTACAAGTCATCTCTAATCTGCTCGATGTTTTCATCGGTGAGATTATCGGCATCCTTGCCCATTATTTTTTTGCATGTCTCGACGCTCAACATAGGCGAACGTCGGTGTCACAAACTAAAAAGCAACCCGTTTTTTGGTGGGGTTGCTCAAAAGAGAAAGCCCCGCGCAAAAAGAAGGAAACAACAACGCGATTGCGTGTTACTTGCTACTTTTTATGCGGGGCGTAATGCTGCTGCCTCTGCGACTAAAGCGAGCGCTTTAGTTATGCCTGGCTAATGCTCGTACCCTTGCTAATTGTCTGCAAACTTTTTAGTCAATGAACTACCGACATCCTGATTATATCTATTCTTGAAAGTAGAACGCAAGAACATGTTCTGTGGATAATTTGCCAACTCTGCCTCTGCTGCCATGGCAAAAATGGCAGAAAAGTGCTAAAATACTCCCCGTAAGAGCCATCATTATGCCAAACAAAGAAGAGTTATTGCGGGTAAAGGATATAGTGGAGCGTTTCGGTATCAGCGAACGCACTTTGTATCGCTATATCAAGGAAGGAAAACTAAAGGCGGTACGCCTGGGTACCTGGCGAATACATAAAGACGATTGGGCGAAGTTCATAGAAGCAAACGTGAACGTGCAACCCAAGAAGCGGGCATCAAAAAAGAAATGAAAACTAAAAGCAAAAAAGACGCAGGTACAGAGAATACAAACGGACGCTTTGAAAGCCAGCTTTTTTCGGCTGCTGATAAACTCCGCAAAAACATAGACGCAGCGGAATACAAACACATTGTTCTCGGTCTCATTTTTTTGAAATACATTTCTGATAGCTTCGAGGTGCTGCATCAGAAACTTTTATCTGGTGATGCTGAATATGCGGGCGCAGACCCCGAAGATGCAGATGAATACCGTGCAGAAAATGTCTTTTGGGTACCACCAACGGCGCGATGGTCATTTCTTCATTCACGAGCAAAGCAACCAAGCGTCGGTAAGGATTTGGATGCAGCAATGGATGCGATTGAGAAAGCGAACCCTACCCTCAAGGGTATTTTGCCGAAGGTGTATGCCACTCCAAACATAGATAAACTCGCGCTCGGTGCCCTCATTGACCTTATCGGGAACATTGCGTTGGGCGATGAAGCTGCAAAATCAAAAGACATCCTCGGTCGTGTGTATGAATACTTCCTTGGTGAGTTTGCGGCAGCCGAAGGAAAGAAAGGCGGACAGTTCTATACACCTCGCAGTATTGTTGAGCTGATGGTTGAAATGATTGAGCCACATAAAGGACGCGTTTATGACCCCGCTTGTGGTTCTGGCGGTATGTTTGTGATGAGTGAGAAGTTTGTACTCTCACATCGTGGACGTATTGATGACATTTCTATCTTCGGACAAGAAAGCAATCACACCACCTATCGTTTGGCTCGCATGAACCTTGCCATTCGCGGTATTGATAGTTCGCAGGTGCAATGGAATAGCGAAGGTTCTTTCCTCAAAGACGCACATCCTGACTTGAAAGCTGACTACATCATCGCCAATCCACCATTCAATCAAAGTGACTGGGGTTGGGATATTGTGAAAAATGACCCACGATGGCAGTACGGCACACCACCTGCAAACAATGCCAACTTTGCATGGATGCAGCACATGATTCATCACCTTGCTCCGAAGGGTGTCATGGCAATGGTCTTGGCGAATGGCTCCCTCTCTTCTCAATCAAGTGGCGAGGGTGAGATTCGTAAAAACATTGTTGATGCTGACCTCGTAGATTGTATTGTCTCCCTTCCAAAACAACTTTTCTATAACACTGGTATTCCTGCATGTCTTTGGTTCATATCACGCAAGCGTCTCGGAAACGGAGACCGCAAGCGTACAGGCGAAGTGCTCTTTATTGACGCTTCGGAGATGGGACATCTTGTAGACCGTACGCATCGTGAGTTCACGCCCGAAGTGGTGAAGAAAATCACCAGCACGTATCACGAATGGCGCAGCAAAGAAAGCAAATACAAAGACATCAAAGGTTTCTGTAAGTCTGCCACATTGCCCGATATTCAAAAGCATAATTACGTTCTTACTCCTGGACGTTATGTCGGTGCAGCCGTTATTGAAGATGATGGTGAGCCGTTTGAAGAAAAAATGGCACGCCTCACCTCTACTTTGAAGGAGCAGATAAAGGAGGAGGAAAAACTCAATGTCGAGATTGAGAAGCAGCTAAAGAAAATTGGATTCAACCTATGACAGACATACCCTACACAGTCCCATATCTAAATGGAAATGCGTTCAACTGCCCGCATTGTACTGCGTATGCACACCAAACATGGAGTGGTACGTGGACACAAGGCAACGCACATATTCAAGGATTGAGTATTGCGATTTGTAGCCAGTGTAAGGATTTTTCTGTTTGGTATTACGGTGAAATGATACGACCAACGAATACTCCTGTTGAGAAGCCAAGCAGTGACCTGCCGACAGAAGTGAAGCGTGACTACGAGGAAGCCGCGCAAATTGTACAAAAGTCACCACGAGCAGCAGCCGCTCTTTTACGTCTCGCTATTCAGAAGCTTTGTGCATCTGTTGGAGGTGAAGGCAAAAACCTCAATACCGATATAGCAACTCTTGTTGAGAACGGACTACCGAAGAAGGTACAGCAAATGCTCGATACGGTACGAGTTATCGGCAACCATGCTGTGCATCCTGGACAGATAAACCTTGATGACCAGCCACAAACTGCCGAAGCACTTTTTCGCTTGGTGAATATCATTGCAGAAAAAATGATTACCGAGCCACAAGAGATTGATGCTTTGTATGGCAGCTTGCCAGAAGAAGACCGCGAAAACATAGCCAAGCGCGACGGGCAAACAGAATAAAACCATGACGAAGACAACGACTAAAAAAGAATGGCAGGAAACAACACTCGGCGAAGTTGCCGAGAAAATTGCGATGGGTCCGTTTGGGTCTAATATCAAGGTTGATACTTTTGTTGAAGAGGGGGTGCCTGTAATTAGCGGTGCTCACCTTCGTGGTATCCGTCTTGCTGACGTAGCGTACAATTTTATTACTCCTGAACATGCTGACCGACTTTCGAGCGCGAATGTACAACGAGGTGATGTAGTTTTTACTCATGCTGGAAACATTGGACAAGTCGCCTATATTCCTAAAAACTCAAAATACGAACGATACATTCTTTCCCAACGACAATTTTATTTACGACCAAATAAGAAACTTTCTGCCGAGTTTCTAACTTACTACTTTCACTCTCCACAGGGTCTGCATCAACTCATGACATACGCCAATCAGGTCGGCGTCCCGTCACTTGCTCAACCCGTCACCAATCTCAAATCAACTGTGATTGATTTACCACCAGTAACAACACAACAATCAATCGTAGATGTTCTTCAATGTTTGGATGACAAAATTGAATTACTCAAAAAGCAAAACGAGACGTTAGAACGAATTGCTCAAACAATTTTCAATGAGTGGTTTTTGAAGCCAACGATTGATGATGCACTACCTCATGACTGGGAAATGGGCACACTCGACGATATACTCGACGTAAAAGGAGGCACAACGCCCTCAACAAAAAATCCCGAGTATTGGGACGGAGACATTCACTGGACGACACCAAAGGATTTGTCTGATAGACCAGACGCTTTCCTGCTCGATACCAACAGTCGGATTACAGATAAGGGATTGACACGTATTAGTAGTGGACTACTGCCAGTAGGTACTTTACTTCTTTCTTCACGTGCCCCAATTGGATACATCGCAATCTCTGCTATACCAGTTGCAATCAATCAAGGATACATAGCTATCAATGCACGCAGTCCTTGGGACAACCTCTTTACTTTTCTTTGGTTGAAAGCAAACATGCCCCTCATTCTTGCAGCAGCGAATGGTTCTACGTTCATGGAAATTAGTAAAAGTTCGTTTCGTCGTATTGAAACCGCTTTACCCCCTGCAAAATTACTTGAATCATTTTCAAAAATCTCATCTCCGATTTTCGACAAAATCCTTTTGAATATACGAAGTATCAAAGCGTTATCTTCTACACGTGACGCATTGTTACCTCGGCTAATAAGTGGCGAAATAAAAGTATGAAAACAGAAAAATACAAAGAAGACATAAAGAAACTCGTGGACAAGGGCAATGTCCTGTATTACAGGATGATTATTGATTGTTTTAGTGCGGAAGAACTTGAGCGGTCAGGGCTGGACAAGGACACGGTTGCAAAAACCAAAAAAGCCGTCGGGCAATTTAGTGAAGAATACCAGCCATGGTATTCAGAAGCCCTTGCTGTTTTGCAGCAGATTCTACCGTCACGAGTTGATGATTTTGTGTCGTACTACCGACCAGCAAAGAATCGAAAAACCGACTCAATCAACTATGAAAACTATGTCATACAGGATTATCTGAACGGTATGAGTGTCACTCGTGGGTATGAAAAAACAAAGGTTGTTGGGCAGGATGCTGCTGTTCCGAAGTTCAAACAGCAGGTGAACATTATAGAAGCACTCAAAAAGACCTTTGAGAGTTCGTTGTTTGATATACGAGCACTTCTTCAAGCAGACTTGTTTGATAACGAATTGGACGCAGCAGAAGAACTCAAGAAAAAGGGTTTTCTGCGAGCGGCTGGTGCTTTGGCTGGTGTGGTGTTGGAGGCACACTTGAGAGAGGTTTGTGCCAACCATAGTACAGCTATCAAGAAAGCGAAGCCGACAATTGCTGACTATAACGACGCCCTCAAGAATGCCACAGTGATTGATGTTCCTGTGTGGAGGAATGTTCAGTTTCTTGCTGATATTCGCAATCTCTGTGACCACAAGAAAGGTCGGGAGCCGAAGGAGCAAGAGATTGATGACCTTATTACTGGCGTGCGTAAGATATCAAAAACATTATTTTAGTTATGAGCCGAATCTACGAAAGCGATATAGAAAAATGGGTTGTCGAACTGCTTGAACAGCAGGGCTACACCTACCTTGCCCCAGACGAGCAAGAAGCAGAGCGCGGTGATTTGCGTGAGGTTATTTTGCAATCACGCTTACGTGCTGCCGTAGAACGCCTCAATCCAAATGTTTCCGAAGATGCAAGAGAAGACGCCATCAAGAAGGTGCTGCAAGTGGCGTCACAACCACTCCTTGCGGAAGCAAATGAGGAGTTCCAACGGATGCTTACTGATGGTGTAAGCGTACACGACTACAACGACGGAGAACAACGTGGAGAGATTGTTCATCTCATAGATTTTGATAATGCACGCAACAATGACTTGGTTGTTTCTAACCAATTCACAGTTCCTTTTGATAATTCAAGCAAGCGCCCAGACGTGGTACTTATCGTGAACGGCTTGCCGCTCGTTGTCATTGAACTCAAAAATCCAGTGGATGAAAATGCCACAGTACATAAAGCATATACACAACTCGACAACTACAAGCGAGCAATACCACAGCTCTTTGCATACAACAGCGTGCTTGTCGCATCAGATGGTATCGACGCTAAAGCAGGTGCTCTTACTACAAATTGGGAGCGTTTCGCTGTATGGCGTGCCCCAGAAGGAAAACGTGAGAAAGAAAAGACCACTCCGCAGATGCAGGTTTTGGTTCAAGAGATGCTCATACCAGAGGTGCTCCTTGATGTAGTACGCAGCTTCACGGTTTTTGAAAAAGCGCGACGCGAAGATGCAAAAACGGGACAAACCATCGTCGAAACTATCAAGAAAATTGCCGCTTACCACCAGTATTACGTGGTGAACAAAGCGATTGGCTCAACAGTACAGGCAACAGCTGAACATGGTGAAAGAAAAATTGGAGTGGTGTGGCATACGCAGGGTTCGGGCAAGTCGCTCTCTATGGTGTTCTATACAGGTAAGGTGGTTTTGTCTCTCGACAACCCAACCGTTGTTGTTATTACCGACCGCAATGATTTGGATGACCAACTTTTTGATACCTTTGCTGCAAGTCGTGGTTTGCTACGACAAGAACCAGTGCAGGCAGAAAGTCGTGAACACTTGAAGAAATTGCTACAAACAGCGGGAGGAGGAATTGTATTTACTACGATTCAGAAGTTCTTTCCCGAAAACGGAGGTGAGACGTACGACATGCTCACTGACCGCAAGAATATCGTTGTGATGGCTGATGAAGCGCACCGTAGTCAATATGGGTTTGCTGCTCGAACAGTTTTCAAAGACGATGAAGCAATCACTCGATATGGTAATGCGAAGTATCTACGCGACGCACTTCCTAACGCTTCATTCATTGGTTTTACTGGTACGCCTGTTGAAAAAGAAGACAAATCAACCCCTGCTGTATTCGGTGAATATCTTGATGTGTATGACATCCAGCGTGCTGTTGAAGATAAGGCAACGGTGCCAATCTACTATGAAAGCCGACTTGTGAAGGTGCACCTACCTGACGACAAGAAAGCAGAGATGGATGAAGACGTTGAAGCAGTAGCAGAAGGTGTTGAGTTCACCACCAAAGAAAAAGCCAAAGCAAAGTGGGCACAGCTTGAAGCTATTGTTGGTAATCGTGAACGAATAAAACAAGTAGCGAAGGATATTGTTGAACACTTTGAAGCACGCCAAGAAGTATTTACTGGCAAAGGCATGATAGTAGCAATGAGTCGTCGTATTGCTGTTGAGCTATACGAGGAGATAGTCGCACTACGTCCTAATTGGCATAGTAACGATTTGGATAAAGGCACAATCAAAGTGGTGATGACGGCAAGCTCAAGCGACCCGCGAGAGTTTCAACCACACCATACAAATAAAGAAAATCGCCGAAAACTTGCTGAACGATTCAAGGATGCCGCGAATCCATTGCAGCTCGTTATTGTGCGGGACATGTGGCTAACAGGATTTGATGTGCCGTGTTTGCATACGATGTACGTTGATAAGCTCATGCGTGGGCACAACTTGATGCAAGCTATCGCCCGTGTGAATCGTGTCTATAAGGACAAGCCAGGAGGTCTTATTGTTGACTACATTGGATTTGCTGCTGACTTGCAGAAGGCACTTGCTGTGTACACGCAAAGTGGCGGTAAGGGTGAACCGACAAATACACAGGAGCAAGCTATTGAGGTGATGATGGAGAAATACGAAGTAGTAAAAGCAATGTTCCATGACTTTGACTACCAGCGATACTTCGCTGCTGACACACACCAGAAGCTCGGTATTATCCTTGAAGCGCAGGAGCATATTCTTGGACAAGATAAAGGCGAAGAAGTTGGTGTATCAGGCAAAGAACGCAAAACACCGAGTGCTAAAGAGCGGTTCATAAAAGAAACTATGGCGCTTTCTCAATCGTTCGCACTTGCAGTGCCGAGCGAAGCGTCAATGGAGATACGTGATGAAGTCGGCTTCTTCCAGGCAATCAAGGCACGCCTGGTAAAGTTTGAACCAGAAGGTACGCCAGGAACTGAAAACATCGGTTCGGCTATTCGCCAGATTGTTGACCAGGCACTTGTTGCCGAAGGTGTCGTGGACATTTTCGCAGCGGCTGGTGTACAAAAGCCAGACCTTTCTGTGTTGTCTGACGAGTTCCTTGCCGAAGTTCAAGGGATGAAGCATCGCAACTTGGCAATGGAACTGTTGCGCAAAGTTTTGAATGATGAAATCAAGCTGCGTTTGCGTCGCAATGCTATCCAAGGAAAGAAGTTATCTGAACTACTTGATAAGACAATCAAGAAGTACCAGAACAATCTATTGACCGCTTCCGAAGTCATCCAGGAACTTATTGAACTTGCAAAGAAAATCAGCGAGGAGGATGCGCGGGGTAAGGACTTGGGACTTTCTGATGACGAGATTGCTTTCTATGATGCACTTGCAATCAACGACAGCGCACGAGAGGTGCTTGGTGATGAAAATCTACGAGACCTTGCACGAGTGCTTGTTGATAAGGTTCGCAAGAACACCTCAATTGACTGGACTATCCGTGAGAACGTACAGGCACGTCTGCGCGTGCTTGTGAAGCGAACCCTTGCACAATTTGGTTATCCGCCAGACAAGCAAGCAATCGCTACTGAAACGGTATTGAAGCAAGCGGAATTATTCGCTGACGTATGGGAGAAAACATCATGAAAAAGAAAACAGCAATCATTCTCATAATCATTACAGCAATCATTGCTCTTATTGTGGGCGCGTGGGCTGGTTCGTATGAGGATGAATACGCAGACGCAGAAATACCTGCAAGCTGTAATGTACTTGTTTCTAATATGAACGGTTACTTGGCAACGTACACTACCGAGACGAGTGCCGAGGGGCTTGAATCTGATGTAGCTTCATCGGAATACATTGTGGATGCTATTCACTATGCAGAAGGTAACCCACAAATCAAAGCGTTCCTGCTTTCTATTGATTCTTTTGGCGGAGATATTACCACTGGCGAAGAAGTAGCCAACGCTCTCAAAGCTCTTGATAAGCCATCCGTGGCTCTTATCCGTTCTGTCGGAGCATCTGCTGCATATTGGGCAGCTACGGGTGCAGACACGGTTTTTGCCTCTCGCATTTCTGATGTAGGGAGTATCGGTGTTACCGCATCGTATCTCGATGAGACCCGCAAAAATGCACAGGAGGGTTATACCTATGTTGAGCTGTCATCAGCTCCACACAAGGATGCAGGAGACCCATCACGTCCACTAAACGCAACGGAACGTGCAGCCGTACTTTCTGACATAAAGAAGATACACGAAGTGTTTGTTGATGAAGTTGCATCAAACAGAAATCTTGAAAGAGAAAAAGTCGCGGGGCTTGCTAACGGACTTACTTACCTTGGCATGGATGCGCTCGAACACGGGCTGATTGATAAGGTTGGAGACCTTACCACTGTTACTGAATACATTGCTGAACAAATCGGTGAACCAGTTGAGTTATGTTGGTACTAATATGGTTTCAAAAGAAGCATTAGAGGAGTTCAAAAGAATCTACAAAGAAGAAAAAGGAGAGGACATCTCTGATGAACTTGCTATGGAAGAAGCAGCCAGCTTGCTGACACTTTTCGACGCAGTGTATCGCCCTATCAAGAAGGAGTGGTTACAGGAACATCTGTGGTCTCATCCCGAAGACCAGGGTTGACCGAGGCACGCAGCAAGCTCATTTCGTCATCTGTTAGTTTGCCAGCGGTTGCACGATTCAAGATACTCATCATAAAGTTTGCGGTCTCACGTTTCTCTGCGTTTGTTTTGATATTCAATGCTTCCTTGGTGTGAGATGCTTTCATTACATAGTTGAACACATTGAGCACGTAGTTGCGACGTTTGACGATAATATCGTCTTCATACAATTCTGCTGATTCTTGGTCTTGTTTGAGAATCTCCATTGCGTCGTTGAGCAGCTCGCCAGCAAGAGTTCGTGCGCCAGCCCCGAGCGCATATTCGTCAGGCACAATTGCAACCTGCTGTTCATCGCGCATTTTGATGATTTGTCGCACGGCTCGTTGTTCTTCTCGATAACCTTGTTCTGCCAAAAGTTGAGCATCCCATTTCTTGCGCCATAAACGGTATTGCTTTTCCCAAGGAAAGAAAGTGAATGGGGCGATGCTCTTGTTGAAGTCGTTGATTATCTTGATAGCGCTTCGCTCTGGTTCTCGACGGCGCTCGGCAAGGTAGAACGCCTTGAACTGTGGGATAAGCTCACGAATCTCTCCAACCTTGTGGTATTTGCCATCAAAATCCTCGTAGAACGAGAACTTGGTGGTCTTGGTATTCTGCTGTGCTTTTGGCTCTGTCATAGCTATAATGGGCTTATACGACCGCATATTGGGGCTGCAAGATGGCTTGCCACTCCTGCAATCCTTCAAGGATTTGGTTCCAATTCACGCGGATGTAGTCCACCAAGGTATTGCCTTGACTGGGGATAATGTGTATAGTCAGATTGTATATCAATATATAATTAATGTTATGGAAGACAAAATCATAGGATATTGCGTAAAGTGCAAGGAGAAGCGGGAGATGAAGGATGTCACAAAGACTGAAATCAAGCCCGGCCGTCCGGCCGCTAAAGGCACTTGCTCTGTATGCGGTACCGGCATGTACAAGATACTGCCAAAGTCAGCTGCATAAAAAAGCATTTGACTCAAACACAAAACCCCGCGAAAGCGGGGTTTTGTGTTGCTTAAGTTGACAATTCACTTCAGATAAATAATATGTCTTGCGGAAATGTTCGTCAGACTTTATCTCGGAATCTTGGAGATTCGGCATGTCAGATATGGAAATTTTTGTTGCCGTACAGCACATAACCTCGATGCTCGACAAATCAAGCATGAAGGAGAACAGAGGCTCGGAAGTTGTCTATAATTCGTTTGAATTTTCCGAGCCTGAGCTTGTAAAAGGCTTATCCATGCACTTTAGCTGGCTCTCCACGCGCGAGCATCTTGTTACGGACTGTCGGGCAAAAGTCTTCGATCATTTTTCATCCGATAAGAGGAAGGAAAAAGTTTTAGTATTTGAGGCCTCGTATTCCAAGGATAGCGAGGGTTACGAAATCGACTTCCAGGTAGTAAGGGAAAAAGGTGGGTGGCTAGAGCGGATGAAGGAACTGGTTGAAAATCAGGAAGAGATCATTGATTCCATCTTCCACATTCAGGTCGCCCACGAGAACAGGGAGAGGGCCGAAGAGATAAATCGCCGGAGAAACCAAGAGATGTTTCTTTATTAATGAACAACCCCGCACGCATGTGCGGGGTTTTGCCTTATATTATTCATAGCGTATAATTTCAAGTTATGGGAATCAAAGACTTTATGCTTAAGCAGATGCTTAAGTCCAAAATGAAAGGCATGCCTCAGGCACAGCAAGATATGATGCTTGAACTTATAGATAAGAATCCTGATTTCTTTCAGAAGATAGGGGAGGAGGTTAAGCAGAGGATGAAAGAAGGTAAAGGTGAGACAGCTGCCACTATGGAAGTAATGCGCAAGCATCAGGCCGAGCTTCAGAAATTAATGAGAAAATAAATTCATGAAAAAGAAAAAAATTTTTATTCTTCTTGGGCATCCGGATAATGACAGTTTCAACTATACTTTAGCTGACCATTACGAAAGAGGTGCAAATGAAGTCGGTCATCAAGTGCGCAGAATGAATCTTGCTGATATGGATTTTGATCCGGTACTTCATCACGGGTACAGGCTTGTGCAGGAACTTGAGCCGAGTCTGGTTTCTTTTCAGGAAAATATACGTTGGTGCGATCACTTCGTAATTTTTTATCCATCTTGGTGGTCGACAATGCCAGCTTTGCTAAAAGGACTTTTTGATAGAACTTGGATACCAGGATTTGCTTTCCACTTCACCAGTGAATTTAGTTGGAAGAAACTTCTTAAAGGCAGAAGCGCAAGAATGTTTGTTACTTCAGATACTGTACCTTTAGCTCAGCGCATCATCTTTGGAGATACGACTAATGAACTCAAGCGGGGGATATTATGGTTTGGAGGATTCTCTCCTATAATGGTTCAAAAATTCGGATATCTTAAACATGCGGGAAGTGTTTCTCGACGCGAAAGAATCAAGCGAAAAGTCTATAAACTTGGAAGAAAAGCAAAGTAATTAAGATTAAATAAATCTATCAGCAAAAGATATATAAACATTGATATATCAAGGCTAAATTTAATGTATCTTTATTAATCTTTATAAAGTATTTAGTCATTTTTAAATCATAATAATGGATCTCTATTTTTATTAAATGAAATTAATATCTTGAAAGATTTAATGTGTGCACCCGAGTATGAATTATTTGGGTGCACATAATTTTTAAATGCTATCCACACTATCTTAAAAGTCTTATATATACAAAAAAAATTGGATGTACAATTTTAATAGTGATCTCAGCAGTAGCAGTATAAAGACTTCCATATAGGAGAAGATAAATAAATAATTATGAGTACCTTAAGTAAAAATTTATTTCTAATTTTAGGAATATCGGTTGTTGTATTTACTGCTTCTTTTGCAATCAAAGATTTTAATTTTAATGATGAAGCGCTGCCTACAGCTGCAACATTAGATGTGCTGTCTTCTGAAATTTCTGCACCTGTAATAACTTCAACTTCTTCTTTTGAATCTGGGTATTCAACAATAGGAAATAAGTTTTCTTTCCCACACACAGTTCCTAATAATGATACTAATCGACTACTAATAGTTCTTTTAGGCAACAGAAGCGGAACTATTAATTCCGTAAAGTACTCAGGCATTGATCTAACCCCTCTTAATCAGTCATCTAATATCGTCGGAAATGAAATTTGGTATCTGAAAAATCCTCCAACAGGAACTGCTAACGTTGATGTGGCAGTGTCTAAGGACACTACTTTTGTAGCAGGTGTGTTAAGTATCAGTGGAGCTAATCTTAATAATTCTTTCGGACAGGTATACACTGTTTCAGGAAATCAAAACACCTCTACTGCGAATCTTTCTCTTTCATCTGCCACCACTGATCTTTTGATTGGCAACTTTATAGTCCAGAGAGATCTAGGAATTTCAAATCCCGGAAAACAAAATGTGTTGTGGACACTAGATGGTGATGGAGACTCTGCCAGCGGCAGGCGTATCATGGGTCTTGCAGGAAAGTTCTCTAATGTAGAAAGCGCTTCTTTCTCTTGGAAACTTTTAAATACAAGCGCTACTCAATCATGGGTGGCATCTGCTGTTGCTGTGAGAGCTCCAGGTAATGATGAAGATGCAGGTACAGACACAGGAAATTCTTCTGAACAAAATTCTGTAAGTTTGTTCTCTTCACCAGTTTCAGGGCAGGTGGTCTCCGGCATAATAGTAATGGAGGTTGATCCTTCAGATAATGATCGTGTAGAGAGTGTTCAATTTAAAGTAGATGGAAAAAATATTGGCTCTGCTGATACATCCGCTCCTTATACGGCAACTTGGGACTCTCTGTCTGTTTCTGACGGGCAGCATACTTTAAGTGCTGACATAAAGAAAGCTTCAAGCAACACAGAAAGCATTCAGGTAAATATTTCTACAAAGAATCAAACTGGTCAGATTCCTGATGCTTCTGGGTCTGCTTACTATATTTCTCCAACCGGTTCGGATTCCAACTCCGGACTTACTGATGTGTCTCCTCTTAAGACCTTCAGCAAAGCAATACCAAAGCTCAGGCCTGGAGATATCCTCGTATTAATGAACGGCATCTATACTCCGCAAACTACAGGCATGCCGGATATTGACTGTACTGCTAATGCTAGAAATGGTACTGAAAATGCTCATATCACCATGATAGCCCAAAGCGAAAGAAGGGCATTTCTTTCGGCAGATGGAGGTGAGCATCAAGCTTTTGAGATGTCGCACTGTTCTTACTGGGATATCATTGGTCTGAGAGGTTCAAGTGTTGATAGGACAGAAGCAGCAGGAGGTAAGCAGAGAGACGTATTCCAGGTGGTTCGTAGCTCAAACATTACACTTAAGAAACTTCTAGCTACTCATCCAAATAGATACTTTAATGACCACCCTATAAAGATTCTGGACAGTGAGTATGTTCTCCTTGAAGATTCAGAAATTTATGATTACCAAAGACATGGACTTAGTGTCAGTCGTTCACAATATGTAACAATAAGAAGATTGTACAACAACGGCAGGCCTAATGCGCCGGATGAGGCCATAGCACTCTACCCAGCCTCAAACGTAATAGTTGAAAACTCCATACTCGATGGAGAGCAACACAGAGGAATAGAGATCCATGCCGGCCCAAATCTGCTCTTTAATGGTCTTCCGGGAGGACATAACAATAGACTGTTAGGAAATATATCTATCGGAGGAGTATTTGCAGGTTATGTCGATTGCAGACCTGTGAATGTAACAGGGGAGGATCTTGGTTTGCGATGTCCTCATGGAAACGTATATAAGGATTATCTGGTTATAGGCACACAGCATCCTTTTATGCTTCGAGCCGGTACAGGTTTTACAGGAACCGGCGGTACGCATATAGAAAATGTAACAATCATAAATACACCTGAGGCTGTCCTGGCAAACGAAGCACCTAGCGATAAAGGTACAGACAAGATATGTGCAGGCATTCCTGATGGATATGAATGTGCCTTTACGGTGACAAACGCATTAGTATTGGGTACCTCTGGAAATATTCTCTCTATTTCAACTCCTAAATACAAAGCATTGATGGAGAATTCTGATATATACAATAATTCCGTACAACCTTCAGAGAATATCTCAGATACTTCCGGAATCTATAGAAGAAACATCAGTGTTAATCCTAAACTTGCAGCTACACCTATATACATACCAGATGATTCTCCGCTTAAAGGCGCAGGAAAGAATGGGGAAGATATAGGTGCTAATATCTTATATAGATATGTGGATGGAAAGCTGACAAATCAGCCATTGTGGGACCTACGCACAGGAGCATTCCCTTGCGGAGCTATTGTGCCTGGAGTTAACGACATTCCTGGTCAGTCTTGTTTCGATGTTCATAAGAGATTAAATATAAATGCTGCTACCCTTGCCGCAGCTTACGGCACAGATATACCTACAGGCTCAGATAACAATACGCCACCTCCTGTAGAAGTAGATAATGAATATCCTGAGGTATCAGTGGAATCTATATCTTCAGGCGATTTCGTTTCAGGAACAATAGAATTGAAAGCATCCGCCTCTGACAATAAAGGAATAGCAGGAGTTAGATTCAAGATAGATGGTTCCAATGCCGGATCCGAAGAAATACATTCGCCATACAAGATTTTGTATGACACAGCCAATTTAACGAACGGCCAACACACTATTACTGCAGTTGCTCGCGATGCATACGGAAATGTTACGATATCCTCTCCTGTGGTATTCAATGTTTCGAATGCTCGTCCTGTTGATTCTATATCCATGTCGCCGAATGATGCTTTCCTGACCGTAGAGACAGGTGATACAATACAACTCAGTGCTGTAGCTAAGGATTCATCTGGAAACCTTACAGGCAGTCCTATTAATTGGACTACAACTAACGGCGTTATAGCCAGCGTCTCTTCTACTGGTTTGGTAACAGGGCATTCTGTCGGTACGGTCGTGATATATGCATCAGCAGGAGGAAAATCATCCCATAGAGCTGTAACTGTTGTTTTGCCTTCTATGTTCCCACAAGGTGATAGCGATAATGACGGTGTTAATGATGGTAAGGATAAATGTCCGGGCACTCCTGCTGCACTCGTTTCTACTGTAAATCAAAGCGGATGTGTTCCTCCTATCGCCAATGAATTCAACATTAAGTCTGATCTTTCAGACAAAGATCTTAAAAATGTTGTTAATTTCGAATTAGGTGTAAACAATAAAGGAAAGATAAAATTCCTGGAATCTGTATCCCTAGTAAGAGACGGGGAGCGCTTGAATCTTGATTCATATGTACATATAGAAAAGAACAGAATAACGATTGAGTCAGATAAACTCCCTGAACTCAATGAGCCGGCTCTTATAACCATGTATGACATAGATATGGATAATCCGGTGGTATACAAGGATGGACAGCTCTGCACAAACTGCACCATAAATTCTTACAGCAAGACTTCAGGTACACTCATATTTACAGTTCCAGGCTTCTCAGTCTACGAAGTGGTAGAAGCTCCTACAGAAGATACTAATCCTTCCACTCATTCTTCCGGTGGAATCGGTTATGGTATTGATTATGGAGATGGTGCTGATTTTGATCTGAGTAAGTTGGATGATTCAGATTTCGAGGAACTTACTCCAGTAGAAGCTATGCAAGGCACTGTAAAAACTCTAGCGGCATTGAATGTTAGATCTCAGCCTTCGCTCTCTGCCTCGGTATTGGCTGTAGCTCCAATAAATTCCACAGGTACAGTTGTATCGAGCGAGCCGGTTGTGGCTGATGGATATACTTGGGTTAAAGTCCAGTACAGCAACGGATATACAGGATGGTCTGCAACTTCTTACTTGTCAGGTCTTACTACTACTGCTACTTCTTACACTCCTACTGCGGTTTCTGTAACTCCAGTAGTTACTCAAACGCCAACTTCTTCGATAATTTCAGCCTCAGATAGAATTCAAAGTACTTCCGGTCTCAATATAAGATCAGGACCATCCTTGCTATCTCAGGTGCTAAGTGTTGTTCCAAATGGAGTTCAAGGTTCAGTGCTCTCCGGTCCTATAACTGCAGACGGTTACCAGTGGGTAGAAGTTAAGTTCGATAATGGTCTTGCTGGTTGGTCTGCAACCACTTACATGGTTTCTCTTACTCATCCGATCGCATCTCCTGTATATACAGGAACATCAACAGACATATTGAGACAGCAGCTAATATTGCAAATACAGCAGAAGATCGTGGAATTGAAGCAAAAAATCTCAGAGTTGGAAATGCAGGAATTGTCGGGATAACTTAGGTAGGTTTTTCTGAAATAAATAGTTTTTTAACCGGAAGTATTGATTTTGTCATGCTTCTAGGTAAAGATATTTCCTATGTCTAAATTGACTGTCGGAATCGTCGGTTTGCCGAATGTGGGGAAGTCCACGCTTTTTAATGCACTTACAAAGAAAGAAGTGCCGGCGGAGAACTATCCGTTCTGCACCATAGATCCGTCTGTTGGTATTGTGCCGGTGCCAGACGAGAGGCTCGATAAGCTCTCTGACATGAGTAAGTCAAAGCAGAAAATTCCTGCTGTTGTTGAGTTTGTAGATATTGCCGGCTTGGTGCGCGGCGCAGCAGAAGGCGAAGGTCTCGGAAATAAATTCCTTTCGCATATAAGAGAGGTGGATGCAATCATTATGATGGTTCGTACGTTTGAAGACTCTGACATCATCCATGTACATAACAAAGTTGATCCACTCTTCGACATAGAAATCATTAATCTCGAACTTGAGAAAGCTGGCATACAGAAACCTACTCTTTACGTGCTGAATGTCTCGGAAGTGTCAGGGCAGATTTCACCGGAATTCAAAGAAAAGATTCCTGGACCTTTTATAGAAGTCGATCCGGTTTTCGGTACAGGTCTTGATAAGTTGATTCTTGAATCCTATAAACTTCTCGATCTTATAACTTTCTTTACTACTGGAGAAAAAGAGAGCAGAGCTTGGACTACTAAGAGAGGCGCAACTGCTCCAGAAGCAGGTAAGTCTATTCACTCAGACTTTCAGGATAAATTTATTCGGGCAGAGGTAATTCACTACGACAAGTTTTTGGAAGCTGGCTCGCGCGCGGCCGCGCGCGAGAAAGGCTGGATACGAACTGAAGGCAAAGAATACATTGTTCAAGATGGAGATGTTATCGAATTTCTAATATAATAAAAGAATGACTACAAAAATAACCGTTAAGGATTTCTTTTTGCAGGTGGGGGCTATAGTTGCTTTTTATGCGAGCATCACAGCGCTTATCTTTCTCGTTTTCCGCGTTATCAATGTTGCATTTCCGGCAATGCGAACTGCTCTCTACTACGGCTCCAGTTCCATCAGCTTGCAGGTAGCTACTCTAATAGTGGCTTTTCCTATCTTTCTTCTTCTTTCTTGGCTTTTGCAGAAAAGTTATGCCGAAGATGCATCTCGTCGCGAGTCTGGAGTACGCAAATTTCTCTCCTATATCACACTCTTCATCGCTGGTGCCATAATCGCAGGCGACTTGATAACCGTTATATACATGTTCCTCGACGGGCAAGAGTTTACAACGGGCTTTATTCTAAAAGTTCTTGCACTTCTCGTCATAGCAGGAGGAGTTTTTGCTTACTACTTGCGCGAAGTTAGAAATGTTATTTCTCCAAAAGAAAGAAATTGGTGGAGAATAGGTTCTGTGATTCTTATCCTTGCAGCTATTATCTGCGGCTTTGCAGTAGTTGGTTCGCCGGCAACTGCCCGCGCTATTCGCTATGACCAGGAACGCGTTTCGGATCTCCAGAACATTCAGTGGCAAATCGTGAATTTCTACCAGCAGAAAGGTTATATACCAGGCAAGCTTAGTGAGCTGACTGATTCCATATCCGGCTTTACGCCTCCTGTAGATCCAGAGACCGGCGAGGCTTACGAGTATACTCTTATAGGTCAGTCAGCAAAGGCTTTTGAGCTTTGCGCCATCTTCAATAGAGAGACTCCCGGCCAAGGAGAGATGCCTGTTGCACGAATGCCTTATGGTCCTGGCGGTCTAGAGATGGAAAATTGGAATCACTCAGCCGGACATTACTGCTTCCAGCGTGCCATCGATCCTCAGCTTTATCCTGTGAGGACTCAATAAGGGTTTTTCGAGACGGGTTACCCTTTTTCTAAGCTAGTTTTGCTTCGCTTTGTTTTTGCAGTGTAAAGATATAATATTGGAGTAATGTCAAAAGAGTACGACCCGAAAGAAATAGAGAGTAAGTGGCAGCAAAAATGGGAAGAGACTGGCATCTATAGAGCCGAAGAGATTTCCAAAAAGCCAAAGTATTACACACTTGTAGAATTTCCATATCCGTCTGGCGACGGGCTTCATGTCGGACACGTGAGAAGCTATACAGCTATAGATATTGTCTCGCGCAAGCGAAGGATGGAAGGTTTTAATGTTCTTTATCCTATAGGTTGGGATGCTTTCGGTTTGCCGACAGAAAATTATGCACTTAAAACAGGCAAAGACCCGCGAGTAGTTACAAAAGAGAATACCGACAACTTCCGCCGCCAGCTTAAATCTCTTGGACTTTCATTTGACTGGTCGAGAGAAATAAATACTACGGACCCTAAGTACTACAAGTGGACTCAGTGGATTTTTCTTAAGTTTTTTGAGAAAGACCTGGCATATAAGGCTAAGAGCCTAGTGAACTGGTGCCCGAAGGATAAAATTGTTCTTGCCAATGAAGAGGTCATAGATGGCAGGTGCGAGAGATGCGGAACACTGGTAGAGAAGAGAGAAAAGGAGCAGTGGATGCTGGCAATTACCAAGTATGCTGACCGTCTAGCTAAAGATTTGGATGAAGTAGATTATCCGGAGAGGGTTAAAATCCAGCAGAGAAATTGGATAGGAAAGTCAGAGGGTGCGGAAATAGATTTCCAGATAAAGGATTCAGAAGAAAAAATAAAAGTATTCACTACTCGGCCTGACACTATCTTCGGTGCAACTTACGTGGTGCTTGCACCGGAGCATCCGCTGCTTGCAAGTGATGAATTGGCAATAACGAATAAGGAAGAAGTAGAGAGCTACATAAAGGAAGCGAAAAATAAGACCGAAATAGAGCGCACAAGCGAAACCAAGGAGAAGACAGGTGTGAAGCTTGAGGGAGTAACTGCGATAAACCCAGCGAATAAGGAAGAGATTCCGGTATTCATTGCGGACTATGTCCTGCCACACTACGGCACTGGTGCCATCATGGCCGTGCCTGCACACGACGAGAGAGATTATGAGTTCGCTCAAAAGTTTGGCTTGCCTATAAGAGAAGTCGTGATTCCTGAAAGGGTAGACAAAAGGAATCCGCCTGTTGCTGGAAAGAAGGCTGTTGAGAGGAAGAATGTACAGGTAATAGTGCGGAATCCGAAAGATGGCAAAGTTATTGTCTTGAGATGGAAGAAACATCCTTGGACCACTTTCCCTATGGGCGGCATTGAAGAGGGCGAAGATGTACTTGAAGCGGCCAGGAGGGAAGTTGCCGAGGAGACAGGATACAAGAATCTAATAAACGGAAAAATATTAGGCGGAGAAGTCAGGGCTGAATACTTTGCCGCGCACAAGGATGAAAACAGGATTTCATATACGACTCTGGTAAGCTTTGATCTTGAGAATGAAGAAAGGGATGAACTTTCAGCTGAAGAAGATGCTACTGCCGAGGTAATATGGATGGATCTTAAAGACCTGACGATGGAATTCATGACTCATGCCGAGATGGATATTTGGCTGGAGAGGCTTGAGAAAGGAGAGAGTCCTTACACAGGCGAGGGAGTGCTGGTAAATTCCGGAAAGTTTAATGGCAGGAATTCAGAAGAAGCAAAAGATGAGATCGTAAAATTTGCGGGTGGAGAGAAGAAGACAACCTTTAAACTCCGAGATTGGATATTCTCAAGGCAGAGATATTGGGGTGAGCCGATACCTATGATTCATTGCATTGAGTGCGGCTGGCAGCCGGTGCCGGAGAAGGATTTGCCAGTGAAGCTGCCCGAGGTTGAAAATTATCAGCCTACAGATACGGGAGAGTCACCTTTGGCCAATATTACAGAATGGGTGAATACCACCTGCCCTAAATGCGGAGGCGAAGCCAAGAGAGAGACAGACGTAATGCCCCAATGGGCAGGCTCTTCTTGGTACTTCCTAAGATATACGGATCCGGAGAATGATAAGAGGTTCGCTTCCGAGAAGGCGCTCGAATATTGGATGCCGGTAGACTGGTATAACGGCGGCATGGAGCATACTACTCTGCATCTTTTGTATTCGCGTTTTTGGAATAAATTTTTGTTTGATTCAGGCTTGGTTCCGGTAAGCGAGCCATACAAAAAGCGCACTTCCCACGGCCTTATTCTCGCCGAAGGCGGAGAGAAGATGTCAAAGTCGAAAGGCAATGTGGTTAATCCGGACAATATAGTGGAGAGATTCGGCGCGGACACCCTTCGCCTGTACGAGATGTTCATGGGGCCGTTTGAGCAGGCGATCGCCTGGAGCGAAGACTCGCTCGTCGGTCCGCGCCGCTTCCTTGAAAAAATTTGGCGCATCAGCGAGAAGATTTCCGAAGGAAATGAAGAATCTTCGCTTCTGCACGAGACAATAAAGAAAGTATCAGAAGATATAGAAGTTCTTGGATTTAATACTGCTGTTTCTGCTTTGATGATTTTGGTTAATGATATGGATAAGAGGGAAGAAGTCTCAAGCCAAGAGTTTGAAATACTGCTTAAACTTCTTGCACCTTTCGCTCCTTATATTGCTGAAGAGCTTTGGAATAAACTCGGCCACGACAGCTCAATACACCAAGAAAAATGGCCTGAATATGACAGCTCCAAACTTGTCTCAAGCGAGGCTATGATAGTGGTGCAGGTCAATGGCAGAAAGCGCGGGCAGTTTAACTCGTCTATAGATATAAGCGAAGAAGAAGCGTTTCAGAGGGCTAAAGTTTTGCCAGAAATTTCCAAATGGCTTTCCGGTAAGAATGTTGAAAGAGTTATTTATGTGCCCGGCAAGATAATAAATATCGTACTTTCGTAGAATCCTTGACATATACATTAGTCAATGATAAAAATAGAGGTCAAATATGACTGAAAAGATAGCATTAACTTTTAAACCGAAGGATGCAACGAAGCGCTTGTTGTCTGTTCTGTCCAAACGCGCACAGGACGTCATCATCAATCGTTACGGCCTCGGTGCAAAGTCTCAGAAGCTTACTCTCGATGCTATAGGTAAGAAATATGGCATCACCAGAGAGCGTGTAAGGCAGATAGAGAACCATTCCTTGATGACCATGAGGAAATCTTCTGTGTACAAGGATTTGGCACCAGTCTTTATTGAGCTCAAGAATCTTATCGCCTCTCTTGGAGCAGTTATTTCCGAAAAAGATCTTTTGGATTATCTGGCTAAAGATGAGAGCACCAAGAACCACTTCCATTTTCTCTTGGTTGTCGGCGAAGAATTCCAGCGCCTTAAAGAAGATTCGGATTTCAAGCACCGATGGCAGGTGGATCCTGAGCTTGCAAAGAAAATAGAGGAAGCTCTCAAGAGGCTTTATTCCAGACTGGATGATGACGACTTAATTGCCGAAGGAGATCTTATAGAATCTTTCCTTGATGAAATGAAAGATTTGAATGAAAAATATAAGAACGAGGAAATAATAAAAAGATGGCTTGCGCTCTCGCATAAAATAGACAGAAACCCTTTGGGAGAATGGGGTAAAGCAAGCTCTCCAAATGTTCGGGCTAAAGGCATGAGGGATTATGCTTTTCTGGTTATCAGAAAGCACGGAGAACCTATACACTTCAAAGAAGTTGCCAAAGCTATCACGCAATATTTCGATAAAAAGGCTCATGTTGCCACTACTCACAACGAGCTTATAAAAGACGATAGATTCGTACTGGTAGGACGAGGATTATATGCGCTTTCAGAATGGGGATATATGTCCGGAGTTGTTAAGGATGTAATTAGAAAAATAATAGAAAAGGAAGGCCCTCTAACCAAAGAAGAAATAGTAAAGAGAGTTTTGAAAGAAAGATACGTAAAAGAAAACACTATCCTAGTAAACTTACAAAACACCAAGTTCTTCAAAAAAGATAAAGACAATCTGTATCATAATGTGTAAAATATATTAATGCTTGGAGAATTATCTTCTCTTTTCCAAACAGATATATTCCTAGACGTCTTAAACGCACTTTGGAAAACAGCTCCTATCTGGCTGCCTGCTCTTCTTTTGGCAGTTTCTTTTGATATTTGGCTTGAATATAAAAGGCGTGAGTGGATAAAGAACAAAGGTTCTGTGCTTTTGGAGATAAAGATACCGCGAGAAATACTTAAAACTCCTGCTGCTATGGAAGTCTTTCTAAACACTCTATATCAGCCCGGAGTAGGTTCGCTTATAGATGTATATCTCAAAGGCCGCGTACGTTCGTGGTTTTCTTTAGAGCTTGTGTCTATAGACGGCACGGTACATTTCTTTATATGGGCTATGGAAGATTTTAAGAGCCGCATTGAGACTCAGTTGTATGCCCAATTTCCGAATATTGAAGTTCGAGAAGTGGCAGACTATGCTCTTGCCGTACATCATGATCCTTCCAAGATAAAGTTTGGTTGGTTTGGTCAGTTTGCTCTTACCAAGGCCGATGCTTACCCGATAAAGACCTATATTGATTACGGCTTAGATGAAAACATTGAAGAAGAGTTCAAAGTTGATCCGATAACTACCGTTCTGGAATATCTTGGATCGCTCAAAACAGGAGAGCAGGCTTGGATACAAATAATGATCCAAGCTCATGCTAAAGAAGGCATCAAATACGGCCGCGTTTTCACTAAGCCTGACTGGAAAGGAGGCATAGAAAAGGAAATCAAAGATCTCATGAAAAAAGGTTTATATAAAGATCCGGAAGATAAGAGCACTCCTGAGAGCAAGCATCTCAGCGAAGGGCAGAAAGAAGTAGTTAAAGCTATAGAGAGAACGTCTGGCAAGAGCGCTTTCGACACAATGATAAGGGCAACTTACTTCGCTGAGGTAGATGTATTTAATCCGGCAAATATAGGCGGTTTAATAGGCTCTGTAACTCAATTCAATTCCAGCAACTTAAACGGCTTTAAGCCCGGTTTCTCTGCCGGCTATGACTATCCTTGGCAGGACTTCAAAGAGAGAAGAAAGATGAATGAGCAGCGCAAACTCTTGGAAGCTTACAAGAGACGATCATTCTTTAATGCTCCTTTTAAGAATTTTCATGGCAATCCATTTATTCTAACAACTGAAGAACTTGCAACTATATACCACTTCCCAAGCTCAGAAGTGGCAGCTACTCCAACTCTTTCCAGGATACCTTCTAAGAAAGCTGAGGCTCCAGCTAATCTGCCTATTTAATCATCATGCGTACACCTTTTACACAAGGGAAATTAGTTTTTCTTTTTGCTCTATTTCTTGCAGGCCTAGTTTTGGTCTGCGTGTATTTTTTCAGCATATCTGCTCCAAGAGCTTTTCCAAAAGATACTATTGTAGCTGTTAATAGAGGTTCAGGTCTGTTTGAACTCTCTTCCGAACTGGAGAAAAAACAGGTTATTCGCTCGCCATTTTGGTTCAGGGTAGCTGCTATAGCTTTGGGAGGAGAGAGAGCGATGAAAGCGGGGGATTATTACATGGAGAAGCCTGAGAATGCTTTCTTTATAGCCAAGAGGATAGTCGATGGCGATTATCAGATAGAAAGAGTCAGAATAACAATACCAGAGGGCTTTACCGTTGCTAAAATCTCTGCTCTTTTCGATGACAGGTTCCCTCTTTTTGACCATGAAGTTTTTGAGTCTTTAGCGCCCGAAGGGTATCTTTTCCCTGATACGTATTTCGTGCCAGTAAATAGTACAGCCACATCCACCATAAAACTTCTAAGGGATAATTTCATCAGAAAAATCTTTCCTCTGATGCCAGAAGTGGAGCTTTCCGGCCGTTCCTTGGGAGAGATCATAACTATGGCATCTATAATAGAGGCTGAAGCCAATAATAAAGAAGACAGGGAAATGATATCCGGCATTTTATGGAGACGTATTGAGCTCGATATTCCTTTGCAAGTAGATGCCAGCTTCGTATATGTTAACGGCAAAACAACTGAAGACCTTACGACTGACGATCTTAAGATAGACTCTCCGTATAACACTTATTTATATAAAGGCCTTCCTCCGAAACCTATTTCTAATCCCGGTCTAGAGAGTATTTTGGCGGCTCTTAATCCAACAGTGTCTCCTTATTTGTATTTCTTAACTGGTGATGACGGGATGATGTATTACGCAACCAATCATGATAAGCATGTTCAAAATAAACAAAAATATTTGAATCCTTAGCAGGTTTGTTCAATATTCAATGTCGAATAAATATGCGTAACCTACAGCTTGTATATCAGTTTTCGCGTTTAATATTGATGTGATAAACTCTCGAAGATTATGGATAATAAAGGTAAAAAAGTATTTGTCGGGCTCTCTGGCGGCGTAGACTCTGCTGTTTCTGCGCATCTCTTAAAGGAGCAAGGCTACGATGTAACCGGAGTATTCATCAAGGTTTGGCAGCCTGATTTTTTGCCTTGCAATTGGAGAGAGGAAAGAAGAGATGCTATGCGGGTCGCTCTCGCCCTTGATATACCTTTTCTCTTTTTTGATTTTGAAGATGAATACAAGAGAGGTGTGGTGGATTACATGCTTAAAGAATATAGAGCCGGCAGGACTCCGAATCCGGATGTTTTATGCAACAGAGAAATAAAGTTTGGTGCTTTTTGGAAGAAAGCAAAAGAGATGGGTGCTGATTATATTGCTACGGGACACTATGCTAATGTTGCACGCAAAAAAGGTGATAAAGCGCAGCGCATGCTTCGTGAAGGAGAAGACAAGGAAAAAGACCAGAGCTATTTCTTGTGGACTCTGACGCAAGAAGACTTGCCGCACATTCTATTTCCAATAGGCAATCTTCAAAAGAAAGAGGTTCGCCGGATAGCTGAAGAAATTAATCTGCCTGTGGCTGATAAGAAAGATAGTCAGGGGATATGTTTTCTTGGTGATGTCAGCATGGAAGAATTTCTGTCGCATTTTATAGAAGCTCTGCCGGGTGATGTGCTCGACACTAACGGCAAAGTTATAGGCACTCACAAAGGTGTTCTCTATTACACCATCGGTGAAAGGCATGGCTTTGATATAACTAAGAAATCTGATTCAGACGGGCCTTTTTACGTAGTTAGCAAAGACATGAAAGCTAATACTATTACAGTCTCTGATTCTATCACTGAAGCAGAGTCGCTCTCTCCGGATAAAGTAGCTCTAAGCCGCGTAAATTGGATAACAGAGCCGGACGATGCCCAAGTCTTGGTCAGAATAAGATATAGACAGGAGAAATTTCCGGCCCAGCTTAAACTTGCGGGTAAGAAACTTGTATTAAAATTCCACAAGCCGCAGAGGGGTCTTTCTTTCGGGCAGTCTGCTGTTTTGTACCAAGAAGAGACTTGCCTTGGCGGCGGTATTATCGACAGTGCTGTAGAGTAAATCTGGGGTATACTTTAAGTATGTCCACAGTGCTTAAGGAAGCAATTAAGAAGGTTGCACCGGATGCCTTAATGCCGAACCAGATAGTTGTCATAAAGGCAAACGGCAAGCGTGAGGCATTCGAGCCAGAAAAATTGCGTGCATCTCTCTTGCGTTCCGGCGCTTCAAAAAAAATAGTAGATGAAGTTCTTCTTCGTGTTAAAGAAGATCTGCATAACGACACTACGACTTCAGAGATATACAAGCATGCTTTCGACGTCTTAAAGAAGTTGCAGAAGCCGGCTGCCAGAAGATATTCTCTGCGCAGAGCTGTCATGGAACTTGGACCGACAGGATTTCCGTTTGAGGATTTTGTAGCAGATGTCCTCAAAGAAAAAGGATTTGAGACTATGACTCGCCAGACAGTGCTCGGCGGCTGTGTTTCTCATGAAGTCGACGTGGTGGCATGGAATGAAAAGAAATTAGTGATGGTGGAAGCAAAATTCCATAATGAACCCGGAACCAAATCAGACTTGAAAGTAGCTTTGTATGTGAAAGCACGGTTTGATGATCTTAAAGGCAATGTCTTCAATTATGGAGGCAAGGATAGGGAACTGACAGATGGCTGGCTTCTGACCAATACAAAATTTTCTTCAACAGCTATCAAGTATGCCAACTGCAAGAATCTCACTCTGGTGGGCTGGAATTATCCTGAGAAAGGCAATCTGCAGGATATGATAGAAGAGGGAACACTTCATCCTATTACCTGCCTGACTTCTCTTTCGATTAAAGAGAAGAGAGCGCTGGCGGCAGCCGGCGCGGTGCTGTGTTCGAATGTGAAGGATAACCCTTCCATATTACAGAAAGTGCTCGGCTCGAATTTCGATAGCCGACCAGTAATTAAAGAAATTAATGAACTTTAACATGCTAACAAATATAGATCCTGAGTTTTTACCTTTTGTTTATCTTATTATAGCTATGCTTCTTGGCTCGGCTGTGGGACTTGAAAGATCTTTTGCCGGCAAGAGGGCTGGAGTTAGAACATTTGGACTTGTTTCCATGGGATCATGCCTCTTTATACTCATTGCTACTTCAGTTATACCGAATATTACGGCTTACAGTTTCGATCCTCTTAGAGTAGCGGCTGGAATTATTATGGGTATAGGCTTTCTTTGCGGAGGGGTTATTATATTTAAGAATTCACATGTATCCGGCCTTACCACGGCGGCAGGACTGTGGGTTTCTGCGGGAATTGGAATGGCTGTAGGGTATGGCCTGCTGGCACTGTCAATATTTGCTACAATAGCAACTCTAATAGTTTTTACGCTGTTTTGGTTCATAGAACACAAAATCTTACGTCTTAATAATAGTTAATGTCTAAATACTACAATCCTCGGAGAACTAGAGGCCTCTTTGACCCAAACTCTAATGAGCCTTTCAGATTGAGTAGAAGCAAGGTGGATCTGTTTGTTCAGTGTCCTCGCTGCTTTTATCTTGACCAGCGTATGGGGGTGGGTCGTCCTGCGAGTTTCCCATTCACTTTAAACAATGCCGTAGACACTCTCTTGAAGAAGGAGTTTGATATTCATAGAGTCAGTAAGACAAAGCATCCTTTGATGGAAACTTATGGTATTGATGCTGTGCCTTTAGCTGACGAGCGATTGGAGGAATGGCGCGATGCTCTCAAGAGGGGAATCTCTTACCATGATCCGAAGTCGAATCTTTTATTGAGAGGCGGAGTAGATGACGTCTGGGTAAATCCGAAAGGTGAGCTTCTGATTGTTGATTACAAAGCTACCAGCAAAGAAGAAGAAATTACTTTGGATGATGAATGGAAAACTCAGTACAAAAGGCAGATGGAAGTCTATCAATGGCTTTTCCGTCAGAACGGTTTTGATGTATCAAGTACAGGCTACTTCGTTTATGTTAATGGCAAGACAGACAAAGAAGCTTTAGACGGCAAATTGGAATTTGATGTTACTGTTTTGCCTTATGAAGGCAAAACAGATTGGATACCTAGGGTGCTTCTGTCTATCCGCCAATGTCTTGAAGATGAACGCTTGCCGTCTTCCGGCAAGGACTGCGATTATTGCCGGTATGTAGCAGCTCTTGGTGACGCACTTAGAAAGAAAGCTGGAGTTAAGCATGAGCGAAGAGCGAAGTGAGAAACTGAAAGAAATACGTGACGAAGTTCTGGCCTTGTCTGGATCTGGACTTGCAGATTTCCGCAGAGCCAACGGGTATTTTCCTGTGATAGGAGAGGGTAATCATACTGCCGAAGTATTGTTTGTCGGCGAGGCTCCCGGAGAAAATGAGGCCAAGACAGGCCGGCCCTTCTGCGGAAGGGCCGGCCAGATACTGGATGAACTCTTAGAGTCTGCAGACATATCTCGGCAGGACACTTATGTTACAAATATAGTCAAAGATCGTCCTCCCAAGAATCGTGATCCTCTGCCGGATGAAATCGCTCTTTATGCTCCGTATTTAGACAGGCAGATTGAAATCATCAAGCCGAAGGTCATAGCAGCATTAGGAAGATTTTCCATGCAATACGTCATGAATAGATATGGCTTGGAATGGGAGCTTGGGCCTATAAGTGTTTTGCACGGCAAGGTTTTCGAAACACAGATAGATGATGTAAAAGTAAAGGTCATACCCCTCTATCATCCTGCCGCCGCCATATACAACCAAGAGCTCAAATCCACCCTTATGGAAGACTTTAAGATTTTGAAGCTATTACAGTCTAAGTAAGTAGATATGCTATATTAGCCCCATGGAATCAAAGGATATAAGGCAGAGATTTTTGGATTTTTTTGAAAAGAGGGGACATGCTGTGATCCCTTCAGCGCCTTTGGTGCCTGAGAATGATTCATCTGTTCTGTTCACCACTGCCGGCATGCAGCCGCTCGCACCCTTTCTTTTAGGTAAGGAACATCCGAAAGGCAGGAGGCTGGTCAATATTCAAAAGTGCGTCCGAACTGGAGATTTGGACGATATCGGAGACAACAGGCATTTCACTTTTTTTGAAATGATGGGTAACTGGTCTCTTGGGGATTATTTCAAAGAAGATGCTATTAAATGGAGTTATGAGTTTCTTACTTCAGATGAAGAAGGTCTCGGTCTTGATCCTAAAAAACTGTATGTGACTATTTTTGAAGGAGATGATAATGCTGATTTTGATCAAACTTCAAAAGATATATGGATGAGCCTTGGGATACCGGAGGACAGGATCTACCCGCTTGGTGCAGATGATAACTGGTGGTCGGCAGGTAATGATGGCCCGTCCGGACCTGACACGGAAATGTTTTATGACTTAACAGGTCAAGGTTTGGGAGATCTATCAAAGTCTGACTTCATCAGTGCTGTAGAGAGGGAAGACTTGGTTGAGATATGGAACAACGTTTTCATGGAATATCTTAAAAAAGATGGACAGGTTGCCGGCAAGCTCTCTCAGCAAAATGTTGATACCGGAGCCGGACTTGAAAGGATGGCATCAGTCATGCAGGGCAAGAAGACTGCCTACGAGACTGACCTTTTTGATTCCATCATGTCGGAAATTAAAGATCTTTCATCGACTTCGGATGAAAAGGCAGAGAGAATAGTAGCAGACCACATCAGGACATCAGTCTTTATGATTGCAGACGGAGTAGTGCCTTCCAATACTGACAGAGGTTATGTATTGCGCAGACTCTTGAGGCGTGCCGTAAGGTATGCGGATGTACTCGGTATTATTCCGGGCGGATTATTTAATGTGGCAGATGAAGTTATCTCGAAATACGAAGATGTATACCCTGAACTTGCAAAGGCAAGTGAAGATATTGATAAAAACATTAGCGGCGAAGAAGAAAAATTTAGGAAGACTTTAAGGCTAGGTCTTTCCCAGCTTGAAAAAGAAATCGGCTCAGATTACGGTTTGGAAAATTCTGTGGAGGAAAAAAGCATTTCCGGAGAAAAAGCTTTTGATCTTTACCAGACATTTGGCTTTCCTATTGAGCTTACTGTTGAAATTGCCGATGAGCGAGGTATTAAAGTCGATGTAGAAGGATTCAAGAAGCTGCTTTCAGAGCATCAAGAAAAGAGCCGCGCCGGAGCAGAGCAAAAGTTTAAAGGAGGCTTGGCTGATACTTCAGAAAAAAGCGTGAAGTATCACACAGCGACACATCTCTTGCATCAAGCTTTGCATGATGTTCTTGGAGATGAAGTGGGGCAGAAAGGCAGTAACATTACTCCGGAGCGTCTGCGTTTTGACTTTTCTTTTCCGCGCAAACTGACAGATGAAGAGAAGCAAAAGGTGGAAGATATTGTGAATGAAAAAATCGCTGAAGCTTTGCCTGTACAAAGCAAGATCATGCCGAAGGAGGAAGCTCTGAAAATTGGCGCAAGGCATTTCTTCGACCAGAAATATCCCGATGAAGTCAGTGTTTACTATATCGGCGATTCACTCGAAAGTGCTTATTCAAAAGAATTCTGCGGCGGGCCGCATGTTGAAAACACATCTGTTCTTGGCAAGTTCAAAATCATCAAAGAAGAATCTGTTTCGGCAGGTGTCAGAAGAATAAAGGCTGTACTTGAGTAGAAGATCATAAGCTGCAAAAAACCTGCAAGTTTTCTTTGCGCGTATAATTTTCTGCTGGAAATTCTCTCTGCTCACGCCGACGCGCTGCGCAAGGCACAAAAACTTGCAGGTCTTTTACTTCTAATTTTTTTGAACTTTGCTATATAATATTTGTATATGCACACCTCTCTGCTTGTTGAAATTAATTCAAACTCCGTTAGCGCCGGCATTGCCGGCATAGGAGGCGACTCTATGCAGGAAGTCATCTTTTCTTGCAGAAAAAGTTTTGCCGGCAATGCCGGCGCGGAAAACGCAATGCTCTCTGCACTGGAGCGTGCCTTGCAAGAAGTCTGGGTCAGAGGACTGCCTTTGGTGAGCGGCAGCCTTTTTCCAAACAGTTTCGATCATGTTGTCATAACTCTTTCTCCGCCATGGTGTCGTTCAAAAATTACTTCAAGGCAAGAGCGGGGTGTTGAAATATTTGAGTCTGCTCCTTTTGGCAGCGGATTTATTACAAGCTCGGCCGATCCCAAGCTGGTTGCTAAAATAGAGGATAAAATCATAAAAACTTTTGGAATCCAAAGAGGAGCCAGTTTGCAAAGTTTTTCTTATGTCTACAGTAAAGTTTTCTGTCACGGATCAGAATCAGAATTAGCCGATCAAGCTTTGCTTGTAAGATTTGCCGGCCAAATGACAGAGCTTATCTTTGTTGAAGATGGAAATGTCTTGCTCGTAGAGAGTGTAGATATGGGACCTGAGAGCCTGACCGGCGTGCTTTCAAGAAAACTGAATCTTCCATTTGAACTTGCAAGCTCTGCTTTGTCTCTCTTTGCTAAGCAAGCTCTTGCTAGAAACTTGATAATAAAAATAGATGATCTTCTCTCTTCGGCAGAAGACCAGTGGCAGGACAAGTGGAAATCTTTTGAAGATATAAAACCTCAAAAAATCTTTTTCATATCAGAGCCGTCGGACACGGCTTTAGCGCAAGTGCTGCTCTCGTCAGTCTTGCCTTCCGCCGACATAGAACCGATCAGACACGGTGGATTATCAGATACAAAGAGAGCAGTCGGCAACAGTGACGAGATTCCTTTAACAGTCCTGTCTGCTTTTTCCAGGATGCTGGTTTAGTAAAGTTGCTATTAGAGATATTTGTTATACAATCATATACACAGTAAATTATGCCTAAAAACATAGAAGACATCGTAGTTCCTGTAAAGAAGAAGAGCATTCGCGATATTCCTCTGCCTGAGAATCGAAGAAAGAGTTCAAGTAAGAGTTCTTCAGTATCTAGCAAGCGTACTGCATCTAACTCAGCAGAAGAATCAACTGAAGATACTGCAGAATCCGTAATGCCGCGCCTCAGGGAATCTCGCCCGAGCCGCTCATCAAGAAATAGAAAGAAATTAGGCAAGAAAACTTTATTTTCAATGTTCCTTGGATTGGTTGCCGTAGCTTTTGTAGCCATGGCTATATTCTCAGGAGCGGTTCTTTCTTACACTCCTAAATCTGCAAGTTTAAGTTTTGCAGGAGAGAGTTTCAGTGCCAGCAAGACCGGTCAGGGAGGTTTAGTCTTTAGTGTGGTGAAGCTTTCTGGAGAAAAAGGTCAAAGTGTAAAAGCAACCGGAGAGGAGATGGTTGAGAGAAAAGCTCATGGAACTATTATTGTTTATAACAATTCCGGCACGGCAGCACAGAATCTCGTGGAGAATACTCGCTTTGAGACTAAGGACGGAAAAGTTTATCGCATAGCTGAACCTATCACCGTACCCGGCAAACATACCTCAGATGGCGAATCTGTTCCTGGCTCTCTGGAAGTAGAGGTGTATGCAGATAAGCCTGGCGAAGAATATAATATCGGTCTTTCGGATTTCACTCTTCCTGGTCTTGCCGGCAGTTCGAAGTTTAATACCGTATATGCTCGCTCTAAGACAGCCATGTCTGGTGGGTTTGTGGGTAAGGCAAAGTCTGTAAGTGATGACGATCTTGCTAAAGCAAAGTCAGAATTGGAGACAGCTCTTAAGTCAGAGCTAGCAGAGCAGGCTAAAGCCCAGGTTCCTGCCGACTTCGTGCTTTTCCCTTCTCTTTCAACGATAAGTTTTGAGGATATGCCGCAATCTGATGCGTCGGGAAGTGCTGTGACTGTGAACATGAAGGGTAACTTCTATGGAGTGATGTTTAAGAGAAGTGATCTTGCTGCCTACCTTGCTTCCGACAAAGTAAATGTAGCTGAAAATGACTTAGTGGATATACCTGATTTGGATAGCCTGACACTTTCTTTCAACGGAGAACCTCCAGCAGATCTTTTGTCAGTAGATAATATCGACTTTACGGTAAATGGTGAAGCACAGCTTGTTTGGAAGACAGATGAAGAGTCTCTAAAGACAGATTTGGCAGGCATAGAAAAAAGCCAAGTCTCAGCAGTCTTGAATAATTACTCAAGTATCAAAGAAGCTGATGCGGTTGTAAGACCATTTTGGAAGAGCAGGTTTCCTGAGAACATTGAAGACATTTCCATAAAGAAAAATCTCGTGCAATAATTCGCCTCATGAATCAAAACAAAGAATTAGAAAGGACAGGAATAGTAGTCGAGGCTCTGCCCAACACGATGTTCAGGGTTCAGCTCGACTCTAAAGACGCAGCAGAAAACTCAGAAGAGGGAATAATTTTGGCTTATCTTTCCGGCAAGATGCGGCTCCACAGGATACGAGTGCTAGTGGGGGATAAAGTTCTTATGGAGCTTGAACCGTACGGAGGCAAAGCTCGGATCACAAAAAGATTATAGAAAATAACTCAAAACAAAAAAGAATTAATTTTCTTTGCACGCGTAATTTTCTGCTGAAAATTCTGCTCTGCTCGCCGCCGTCGCGCTGCGCAAGGCACGAAAATTAATTCTTTTTTGTTTATATAGAAAATATAAAAAAGAGGCGCTACTTGCGTAGCGCCTCAACTGGCGGACCGGCTGGAGTCAGGTGACGGGCCAATCTCCGACGGCCTCGACTGCTTCTCTGTAGTAGCGACTGGTCTGGATCAGGAGTGTGATGCCGCGGCGGTTGCGAGCGACCTCCTCCGCATCCGCGACTGCTTGTCGCTCTCGGCGTTCTTCGGCTGGACCGACTGCCGGTCCAGCTCGCAGTTCCTGTAGCCCTTGGAGACCTTGGGGTCTCCAGTAGCCCTTCGGGCCACAGGTGTCTCGTACGTATGAGCGGACCGGCTCGACAAGCTTCTGTGTCTCTCGCCTCATCGGAACCTCCCGGAGTTGGGTGAAAATTGTGATACCCCAACTGCTGGTATCTTTTTATATATTATCACATTATATTAATTTGTCAAGCACAACAAAGAAAGATTTGGCAAAGTAGCAGATAACCTATAGACAAAAAATTAATCATAAGCTACAATACGGCTTCTTATGAAGGTAAAGGCTTCTGTAAAGAAAATGTGCAGCAAATGCCAGATAGTCCGAAGGAAGGGCTATGTTTATGTTATCTGCAAAGCTAATCCCCGACATAAGCAGCGACAAGGATAATGCGTATACTAGGAATCACAATTCCAGATGAAAAGCGACTTGATATCGGCCTGACCGTTCTTTATGGCGTAGGTCGAGCTCGCGCACATGACATTCTTAAAGAGGCTGGCATTCCTTTTTCTGCCAAGCCTAAGGATGTAGGTGTTGACGAAGAAAATAAAATTCGTTCAATCATAGAAGGTTTTGTTTTGGAAGGTGATTTGAAGAGAGAAATCTCCGGTAACGTAAGGCGTCTTAAGGATATCAAAACTTACAGAGGTATAAGACATATGCGCTCCTTGCCAAGCCGCGGCCAGAGAACAAAGACAAACTCCCGCACCAGAAGGGGAAATATAAGAAAGACAATGGGTACTGGAAGAAAAGTTGCAGATAAGAAATAAACTGAATTTTTAATACAAATGGGAAAAAAGAAAATCGTAGAAATAGAAGAGAATATCGAAACCTCAGACAAGGGGGTTAAAAAGAGTGCTTCAGAAGCTAAGGAAGTTTCTGATTCCGCAGAAAGCACAGCTCCTGTTTCTAAGTCTTCTAAAAATAAAAGGCGTTTTGAATCCGGTATTCTTTGCGTTGAATCTACTTATAACAATACAAAGCTTGTGCTCACAGACGAGAAAGGCAATACTCTTGCTTGGTCTTCTTCTGGAGCTTTAGGATTCAAGGGTGCTAAGAAGGGAACTCCTTTCGCTGCTGCAAAAGTCGGGGAGACTTTGGCCCAGAAAGCTCAGAACTATGGCGTAAAGGAAGTCAGGGTGGTGATAAAAGGCGTCGGCTCCGGCAGAGAGTCTTCTGTCAGAGGATTTATTTCCAAAGGCATAAATCTTACTAATATTCGAGACATGACTCCCGTTCCGCATAACGGGCCAAAGGCTCCTAAACCAAGACGAACATAAATCAGCTTTCCTTTATATAAAAAGATATGAAAATTGGACCAAAATACAAATTAGCCCGCAGACTGGGAGCCCCGGTGTTTGAGAAAACTCAGACCCAGAAATATTCGCTCTCTCTTGCCAGGAAAGAAAAGTCTAGCAAGCGCCGCAGGCCTCGCCCTAGAAGCGAATTCGGCACTCAGCTTATAGAGAAGCAGAAAGCTCGCCTTTCTTATTATCTTACTGAAAAACAGTTTTCGAAGTACGTCAGCAATGCCTTAAAGTCTTCTGAACCGGCACAAAAGCTATTTGCCACTCTTGAATCTCGCCTAGACAACATTCTCTTCCGATCCGGTCTTGCTAAAACCCGTTTGTCCGCACGCCAGATGTCGAGCCATGGCCATGTAATGGTAAATGGCAGGAGAGTTACCATTCCTTCCATCATCCTGAAAGAAGGGGACAAGGTAAGCGTTAGGCAAGGAAGCGCGGACAGTGCTCTCTTCAGAGATGTGGAAGAGAGAGTCAAAGGGCAGGATGCTCCTGCGTGGCTTAAGGTCGATGCGGAGAAAAAAACAGTCGAAGTTACAGGTACTCCGGTCTATGATCCGGCGGCAAATGTGTTCGACTTGAACGTTGTTCTGGAATATTACAGTAGGTAGCAGAGATTAAGCGACATAAAACTTGCAAAAAGACAAAGATTGGCGTATAATCTAAACTTATAACTTTTTATACTTATGGCTGATTACACAATACTTTTACCTTCGAAACCAAAGATTATCCTGGAAGAAAAGGATAGCGGAGTCTTTGAGATTGAAGGTCTTTATCCCGGATATGGACACACTCTTGGCAACAGTTTGAGAAGGATCATCCTCTCTTCGATTCCAGGAGTAGCTATTACTTCCGCAAAAATCTCTGGAGTAGAGCACGAGTTCTCTACAATAGAGGGTGTAAAGGAGGATGTTATTACCATTCTTCTTAATCTTAAGAAAATAAGAATGAGGTTTACCACTGATGAGCCTCAGACTTTAACCTTGAAAGTAAAGAATTCATCCGCTGATGAAGAAAGAGTTGTAACTGCTGCGGATTTCGAAGTTCCAGGCCAAGTAGAAATACTGACTCCAGATCAAGTTATTGCAACTATAACTGGCAAAGGTGTAGAACTTGAAATAGAAGTAAGAGCAGAGAAGGGTTTGGGATTCATGCCAAAGGAGATGATTGATAAAAACAGGGTAGAGATTGGCACTATCGCACTAGACGGACTTTTCACTCCTATACGCAGAGCAAGTTATGAGGTTGAGAAAATGCGTGTCGGTGACCGAACAGACTTTAACAGACTGAGAATTGCCATCGAGACAGACGGCACCATAACTCCAAAGGAAGCCCTGACTTCTTCTATAGAAGTTATGATAAACCAGCTTAAGGCTATTGTCGGTTTCAAGGAGGAAGAGCCAGAGATTATTAGTGAGGAAGAAGAAAAAGAGGAAGCTCCTATCACATCTAAGTCAGAAGCAGACACAGAGGTGCTAAAGACCAGGATTGAATCTCTTGATATTTCTCTCAGGACTCAGAATGCTCTTGCCAGCGCTAATATCCGCACAGTAGGAGGTCTTGCTAGAAAGAAAGAGAAAGATCTTCTGGAAATAGAAGGTTTGGGTGCCAAGGGTATTCAGGAAATCAAGAAAGCTCTCGGAGAATTTGGCATTACGCTCAAAAGCTAGTAAGGTATAGTGCCATGCGACATAACAATGCAAACAGAAAATTCGGCCGTAAGAAGAATCAGAGAAAAGCTCTCTTGAAGTCTCTTGCACGTTCCCTTGCTCTTAAGGAAAAGATAAAAACAACAGAATCAAAAGCAAAGGAACTGAGGCCTTTCATGGAGAAGCTTATAACTACTGGAAAGAAAGGAACTGTTGCTGCTCGCAGGGGTCTTGAGGCAAAAGTGGGACCACAAGCTGCTAAAAAGATAGTAACTGAGCTCGCTGTAAATCATGCTGATCGCAAAGGTGGTTACACCAGGATCACTAAGATGGTTCGCAGAAATTCAGATGGAAGCCCTCAGGCTGTTATAGAAATCATTTAATTGCAGAGAAATGGAAAAATACGTATTAGACGCCAGAGGAAAAAAGCCAGGAAGATTAGCTACTGAGATAGCGGTTCTTTTGATGGGTAAGAATAGAGCTGATTTTGCAAGGAACAAGTTGCCAGATGTTAAGGTGGAAGTAGAGGGTGCATCTGAAATGTCTCTTGATCCTAAGAAGATGGATGCTAAGACTTACTATCATCACTCCGGCTACCCAGGCGGTCTTAAGGAAGAGACTATGGCCAAGGTAGTGGAAAAGAAGGGGGCTGGCGAGGTTCTTCGCAGGGCAGTTTCCGGCATGCTTCCTAAGAATAAACTCAGGGCTCAAATGTTGAAACGTTTGACCATAAAGGATTAATTTGATAAATCTCTATTAATTAAATGACAGTTTCAGAAACAACAAAAGCAGATAAATATGTTGAGGCAGTAGGAAGGCGCAAGACTTCTATTGCTCGTGTACGTATAACTCCTGCCGCTAAACTTTCAATAAATATCAATGGCAAAGAGTTTGAAAAGTATTTTGCTCTGCCAGAGTATAGAAAAATAATAACGTCCGTCTTTGACGAGGTGGGTGATAAGTTTACAGTAACAGCAAAGATTATTGGCGGCGGTATATCCTCGCAGACAGAAGCTTTAAGACACGGCATTGCCAGAGCCTTAGTGAAAGAAGACTTACAGCGCCGAACAGGTCTAAAGGCAAAAGGTTTCCTTAAGAGAGATCCTCGCGCCAAGGAGCGTCGCAAGTTCGGCCTTAAGAAAGCCCGCAAGTCTCCTCAGTGGTCGAAACGCTAGGGGAAGACACAGGTATAATTAACCTATAGTCAAAGTTGTCTTGCTTATAATTCTCCTCTTTGCACTCATAGGTATAAACGCTGCTTTCTAATCGAGTATGAGCAATTAATTTCTTGCCATACCTAATCTAATTTCTTATTGTTTGATTATGGAAGAAGAAAAAGACGATATTATTATGGATGATGAGAATTTGGATGATTCTGTTGTTGCTGAAGAGCATCAGGCAGACGCTTTAAAGAAGCTTAAGGAAAAGCTCAAAATTGCTGAGGAGAAGGCCAAGGAATATCTCGACAGTTGGCAGAGGTCCCAGGCTGATTTTGTGAACTTGCGCAAGAGGGACGAAGAAGCAAAGAAGGAATTTGTAAGGTTCGCCAATGAGAATTTGTTGAAAGAATTGATTCCTGTTCTCGATAGTTTTAATATAGCTATATCTGGCGGTCATAAGGAAATGCAGCCTGTGTATTCGCAGCTTTTGAAAGTTTTGGAACAAAGCGGCCTGGAAGAACTTGATCCTATCGGGGATTCATTTGATCCCAAAATTCACGAAGCTGTCGGCATGATGGAGACAGATAATAAAGATGATGATCAGAAGGTTCTAAAGGTTATGCAGAAAGGCTACATTCTCTCCGGCAAAGTTATTCGTCCGGCCAAAGTGATGGTTGGTGAATATAAATAATTACAAGATAAGTTATCAAAAAAGATGTCAAAAATAATTGGTATTGATCTTGGTACTACATTTTCAGCAGTTGCAGTAGTAGAAGCTGGAAATCCTAAGATAATAGAAAACTCGGAAGGTGCTCGCACTACGCCGAGCATTGCAGCTATCTCTAAGACAGGCGAACGTCTAGTCGGTCTTTTGGCTAAGAGACAGGCAGTAACGAATCCTAAGAATACAGTTTTTGGCATCAAGCGCTTCATAGGCCACACCTTCTCTGATCCTGCGGTTCAGAAGGACAAAGAAACAGTGCCTTATGAAATTAAAGAAGGTCCGAATGGAGGAGTGCTTGTAACAATGGGAGACAAGGATTATCGCCCTGAGGAAATCTCTGCCATGATACTCTCGAAGCTCAAGGCTGATGCAGAAGCAAGACTCGGTGAAAAGGTTACTGAAGCCATCATCACTGTGCCTGCATATTTCAATGACTCACAAAGGCAGGCCACTAAGGATGCCGGACAAATAGCCGGTCTTGAGGTGAAGCGTATTATCAATGAACCGACAGCAGCCGCACTTGCTTACGGATTCAACAAAAAGAAGAATGAGCAGATAGCAGTCTTCGACTTCGGTGGCGGAACATTTGATGTTTCTATACTTGAAGTAGGCGATGATGTTGTAGAAGTGAAGTCTACAGACGGAGATTCCCACTTGGGAGGCAAAGACATCGACCAGAAGGTTTTGAATTATATTGCGGAAGAATTCAAGAAAGAATCAGGTATAGACGTAAGGAATGATCCTCTTGCTCTCCAGCGTCTCGATGAAGCCGCAGAGAAGGCAAAGATAGAGCTTTCAACTGCTACCGAGACTGAGATAAACATTCCATTTGTTACATCTGATGCTTCCGGTCCAAAGCACTTGATGATGAAGCTCAGTAGAGCAAAGCTTGAAGAACTTTCAAGAGAGTTCATCGACAGAGCTATGGAGATAACCAAGAGGGCTGTCGAAGCTTCTCCTTTCCAGGTCGCTGACATAGAGGAGGTGATCATGGTTGGAGGTCAGACTCGCATGCCTGCCATCGTTGAGGCAGTAAAGACTTTCTTTGGTAAAGAGCCGAACAAATCCATTAATCCAGACGAAGTGGTGGCTCTTGGAGCTGCTATACAAGGAGGTATTCTAGCTGGCGATGTGAAGGATGTACTCTTGCTCGATGTCATTCCTCTTTCTCTTGGTATAGAGACTATGGGCGGCGTAGCCACAAAACTTATAGAAAAAAATACGACAGTTCCTACATCCCGCTCACAAATTTTCTCAACTGCTGCAGATAACCAGACCAGTGTGGAGATTCATATAGTCCAAGGGGAGCGTGCTATGGCGGCGGATAATAAGTCTCTTGGAAGATTTATTCTCGACGGTATTCCTCCGGCACCAAGAGGTATGCCTCAGATAGAAGTTACTTTTGATGTGGATGCAAATGGTATTCTAAATGTTAAAGCCAAAGACAAAGCTACCAACAAAGAGCAGTCTATCCGCATCGAGGCCAGCTCAGGACTTTCGAAAGAAGATATAGAAAAAATGCAGAAGGATGCCGAGGCCCATGCCAGCGAAGATGAAAAAAAGAAGGAGCTTATAGATGCCAAAAACTTGGCAGAACAGCTTGTCTATACTTCTGAGAAAGCCATTCAGGATGCAGGTGACAAGATTCCAGAGGATGTGAAGAAGAGTGTGAATGAGAAGATAGATGCGCTTAAAAAGGAGAAAGAAACTGGAACTCTTGAATCCATAAAATCTGCCACCGAAGCTCTCTCTGCTGAAATACAGAAAATAGGGCAGTATATGAATCAAGCTGACGCTCAAGGACAGACTGGTACAGAGCAGGCTGATGCAACTTCCGGAGCAGAAGCTGGACCTGATATTAAGGATGCTGAAGTGACTGAGGAGAAGAAGCCGGAAGAAGGAGAAGAGCCAAAGCAGGGGTAGAGCTTGCCTCTCAGTAATCAGAGGCGTAAGCTAACCACATGAAAGACTACTACCCCAAAGCAAAATCCGCCACGAGGCGGATTTGCTACGGGGCAAGCAAAATAATATGAAAGACTATTATAAAATACTCGGAGTAAATAAGGACGCTAGCCAGGAAGAAATCAAAAAGGCTTTCCGCAAACTAGCCCATACCTATCATCCAGATAAGAAAGGAGGAGATGAGGCTAAATTCAAAGAAGTGAGTGAAGCTTACTCTGTACTTTCTGATACTAAAAAGCGTCAGCAATATGACACATTCGGTTCTGCAGGAGCCTATGGAGCTTCAGGAGCTCAGGGAGGATTTAACCCGTCTGATTTTGGTTTTGATTTTTCTAATTTCTCAGGTTCAAATTTTGATGTAGGAGACCTAGGCGATATCCTCTCAAGTATCTTCGGAGGCAGGAGGGTTCGCAGGGGTAGGGACGTGGCGGTGGACATAGAGCTGTCATTCCAAGAATCTGTCTTTGGTGTTGAAAGGAAAGTTGTTATAAATTCCAAGCTTGTAAAACAAAAGGAAGTTACCATAAAAGTACCTCCTGGTATAGATGATGGTCAGATGATACGTCTCTCCGGCATGGGTGAGACTCTCGAGGGCGGTTTGCCTGGAGACCTTTTTGTGAAAGTGCATGTGCGCAGGCACCCATTCTTGAGAAAAGAAGGATTCAACTTGGTCATGGATATGGACGTTAAGCTCTCGGAAGCTCTCCTGGGTTCTGAGAAAACTATTCCTACTCTTGACGGGGAAATTACTTTGAAAGTGCCTGCTGGTACGAAGCAAGGGACTATTCTGCGAGTGAAAGGCAAGGGAGTGCCATACAATGCTGGTGAAAAGGCGCGCGGCGACCTCTATGTGAAAGTTAATATCCAAATACCTGACAAACTTTCGCGCTCCCAGAAAAAGATTATTGAGGAACTAAAGAAAGAAGGGTTATAATTTCCTACGATATTTTAGATGGAAATTAAATACATAGACAATCTGCCAGTTGATAGATGGAAGGAGTATAAGGAGCTCAGAATTAATGGTCTTGAAAATGATCCTATAGCTTTTACTCCGGATCTTGAGGAAACCTTAAAGGACACGGAAGAAAATTGGAGGAACCGGCTCCAAAATAATTTGAATGGCGAAAGAGTGCTTATTTTTGCAGAACACGACGGAAAGCTTGTTGGCTGCGGAAATATTACTCTTTATGAAATGGAAAGATTCAAACATAATGTAAATTTTGATGGTTTGTATGTGCGGCCGGAGTATAGAGGTAGGGGAATAGGTGAGAAGCTGGTAAAAGAAAGACTAGAAAGAGCGGAAAAGATGCCGAAAGTTACGCAGGTTTTTACAGAAATTTTCTCTTCTCAAATAGCATCAATTGACTTGCATAAAAAACTTGATTTCGTGGAAGTCGGCAGGATAAAAGATTTTGTCCACATGAATGACAAGTATTATGACAGCATATTCATGCAAAAGAGGTTAAAATAAGTGCATGCACAGATTGATTTCTCTTGTTCTTTCTCTTTATGTTGCAGCGTTTATTTATACGAACGCATTTTTCATAGAAAGACTCACTATCGCTCAGGGCTCCGGCCAGTTATTCTGGAATAAGTTGGCAATTTTTCTCATAATTCTTCTACCGATACATATTTTGATAAATAAATTTGTGGTGGTGTACAAGTCTCGCGGTGGTGGGGGACCCTTCCGCACTATTCTTCTCGCAGCAGTATTTATCTGTCTCTCTATGGCTATGCTCTACCATGTCATTCCACTGGATTCTATTTATGACTTACCGACATATATCGATAAATACTTTGCTTCTGAGACGATGTTCACCGTCTGGCTTATAGTTCCTCTTATAGCACTATTCATTTGACGACAGGTCAAACATGCTATCATTTAAATAGGTAGCAAAGAGTTCTTTCACATACAAACAACATGGGAGGGGAAAATGCTTCGGAGAATCTTCTTCGCAGTTCCAGCCGCCTTGGTGTTGTTTTCTTGTTCTGGAAAGGATAGCCCTAACCCTGTTGAACCAAGCAGGGTCAGTCACGAACCAACTGATACGGCAACTTACAGCCTTGAAGTGGTTATTGGTGAAGGTGTAACCGGCGAGCCGGGTTCTGGCATTCACACCTACAATGTCAGTGAACGAGTCTCTTATCATTACGAAGCGAAAGCTGGGTTTGATAATCTGTTCGTCATTGTAGACAGCGCAAATGCTGAGGCGACGGGCGCTTTCGTCATGAATAGAGACATAAAAATATCGACAGGAGCAAGAGAAATTCCGATTGTCCCGCCCGAAGACGAGGAGATCGTCCAATCTGCTCAAGAGGTGTTGTCTAGCCCAGTCGCCGAAGAAGCTTACATGGAATATGTCGACAAGCTTGCGGATTTGTATGAGCTTTACGGTGCAGATGAGGCAGAGGAGCGAGCGCAAGCCATAAGCAAAAAAGCTTTCGGAGAGGCAGACTTTGCATCTATTCAAGCGATGCAGGAGAGTCTTTCTGGAAAAGTTTTTGACTTCAGCGAATTAGAGTCTGAACATTCCTTCTCATCCTCGATCGCCCCTGCTACATCAAATGATGCTGGTGTGGATGTGTATTTCGTAAACGGTATTTTTGTACCCGGTGAGGACGGAGGGGATGCAACACTACACCTCATCCATGCTCTCAAGGGACAAGACTTGCCGTTCTTCCTGCCTGTGCGACTCTTCTACAACGGCAGCGCTTACAGGCATATGGAAAGTGATTCATATTGCTTGATTGCCTGGGGCGAGTCTTGCCCGATTGGAGTTATCGTAGACTTGGGTGAGGCGGCTACACAACTGCTCTCAACCTTTAGTTTTTTTGATGACCTCAGGTCAGAAGAAGAAGCACGGGAACTTGCCGACATCATCAAGGTACGTCGAGAAATGGGTAGGTCTGTTATCCTGGTAGGTCACTCTCAAGGTAACTTGATGATTTACCAGGCTCTTAAAGAATTAGAACAGCCTGATGATTGCATAGCAGTAGTTTCAGTAGCTAGCCCGGGAAGCAAAGAAGGCTGGAATGTTCGAGATGACCAGATGTCCGGCTTTGCCGTGAAAGGGGACTTGGTCGGTGACTTCATTATTGGTTCTCCTTTGTTTGACTTTCCGACAATTAAAACAACCCTAACGGAAAGCTTCGACAAGAGTTTGAGGGCAGAAAAAGAACACCCTCAGCTCTTAAAATTAGTTGAAGAATTGCGCCTGCATTATTTCCTAGGCAGCTACATGTCAGCTCCTGAATCTCGAGACAATATCTTGAACATGATATCCGAGTACGCTCTTGATTTATCTGGGCGAGAGAGCTGTAATCCGCCGGACCCAAGTTCTGGAGAGCATCTGTATGCATCCAGCTTAGGCGAGGGGCTTGTCGGCTCTAGTGATCTATGGATGGTGCCTGTTGATGAAGACGGAGTCGATACCTTCATCGCAAAAATTCACACTGAATCGGGCCTTCCTTTGGCGATCACAGATCTAGCGATGTCGCCAAGCGGGGAGTTGTGGGGAGTGTCTTTCGATGATCTGTATCGAATAGACAAAGAGACAGGCATAGCAGAAAAAGCGGCCTATTTTGAATCCATTTATCCAAATTCTGCTGCCTTCTCTCCGCAGGGAGACTTATACGTGGCAGGCATTGATGGTGATATATTAGGCATAGATGTTGAGAAGATGGAAGCCTTCTGGTCTGGAAGCTTCGGTAATGATTACAAATCCGCTGGAGATATGGCTTTCGCACCGGATGGGCGATGGTATGCTCTGGTTGAAGATTATTCTGGTGCCGATAGGTTTACCGAGCTGAGTCTCGATACCGGAAATGTTATCGCTGCCGGAGAACCTTTAACCGACTTCCCAGACATTTTCGGTTTGTCTTTCGTCGACTCAGTGCCGTTCGGACTGACGGCTGGGAAGTATGGCAAGGGTTCACTTTTGAGATTCGACATCAAAACGGGCCGGCCGAAGCTTGTCCGCAGCCTAGGATTCAGCGCCTCTGGTTCTGCTGGAGACAGGGATCCAGACAGGTAGTTGTTTGTGTGGTGAAAATCCGGTGCTTGTAACCCAAGCGCCGGAT